>JAPYPK010000066.1 GCA_029937655.1 Nitrospinaceae bacterium | reverse complement strand
AGCAACTCTCGCTCCAAGTTTTTGATCCATCTCGGTGAACATTTCACCGGAGGCAATTTCATAATTACGTATTTCTAAAAATTCTAAAGTGGATCCAGCCACATTTGTTGATGTTAGAACTTGAAGATACTTAACCTTCATTTCTTTTATCTCAAAAGGTGCTACAAAATTAATTCCACCAACTTTCTGTGACAAATAATCCGCATCCCGCAGGTTTAAAGTTGTGACGTTCCCAGAAAGTCGAAGTCGACCCCCTCTTCGTTTCATTTCTCCCGCATTTACCGTCAAAAGATTCTCACCCATTTTCGCTATGACAGTCATAACTTCATGCTGTGACCCTTTACCAATTGCAACCATCACTATCACGGCAGCAATTCCAATCATGATGCCAAGAGATGCTAAAAAAAATCTTGTTTTATTCGATTTTAGGGCGGTAAGTGCGATAGTCAGTAATTTCATAATAAACCTAGCGAATAGTTTCATCTGGACTCAAACTCGCTGCTTTCCTTGCTGGGTGAATACCGAAGACAAGGCCAACTATCATCGAAAATCCAAACGCAAGCACAAATGGATCCCAGGTAATCTTTGCTGGCAATAAATTAAAATGGTTTAAGGAACTGGATAGAATCCACCCTAGAGATGATCCCATAACTCCTCCAAGTAATGAAACCAATACTGACTCGAATAGAAATTGTTGAGTAATATCCGCTCGACGAGCACCAAAACAACGTCGCACACCAATTTCACGTATACGTTCTCTGATAGAAACCAGAAGGATATTCATGATCACAACTCCACCAACAAGGAGTGATACTGTCGATATAAGCAACAACATTCGGTTTAGTGCTTGTTCCGATTCAGTGACCCATTGCATTATTCCTTCTGGAGTAACAAAACGAAAGTCGTCGTCAGCCAAGGGTGATAAACCGTGATTCCTTCTTAAAACTTGAGTCACGCCTTCCATAGTTTCTCTGACGGCCTCTGAGTTAGTAGACACAACCTTGATGCTATGAAGGTGAGTCTGCCTAAATAGACGTGACATAGCTGTTGTTAATGGAATAAGTGCTCTGTCATCTGGGTCGTATCCACTTTCAGTGAGTCCTTTTGTTTCTAGAAGACCGATGACTTCAAAAAACACCTGCCCTACTCTTATTTTTTTTCCAAGAGGGTCCATCTCCCCAAATATTTTCTGAGCAGGAGTATTTCCTAGAACAATAACCTTTCTCTTTCGATCCATATCCATATCATTAAAAAACTCTCCGTCTACTACCCTCCATTGACGCGCAGGTTGCCATTCCGGAGAAACACCATATACCCGAGTCGTGGTAAATTCTTTTTTATTGATAATACGCATTCGCTTTCGCTGCCGAGGAACAACAATAGCAACTCCAGGCATGGCTCGAATATCATCAACATCTTGTAGGGTCATACTTGTGATATTTCGATTACGTCCAAAAAAAAGCCGGCCTGCGCCGGAATAAACTGAAAAAGATTCTGGTCCAAATCCCATATTAGCAATTCGGTTGAGAACTTTGGATTTGGTTCCCTCTCCAATAGCAACGATAACTGTCAAAGATGCGATGCCGATCATGATCCCAAGGGTCATGAGAAATGTATTAGCTTTATTTAACTGCAACCCGCGCAATGCCTGCCCGAGATTTTTTAAAATTCTCATTGATTTCATCCGATACAATCTGTCCGTCTCTCAACGTGAGAATACGCCTCGCGTGCTCGCTAATAATAGGGTCGTGAGTGATTATAATTATAGTTCTCCCTTCAGCATTCAAATGATCAAAGACACTCATTATTTCTGCTCCATTTTTTGAGTCCAGATTTCCCGTTGGCTCATCAGCAAGAATAATTTTTGGATCATTAATCAAAGACCGTGCTATTGTGACTCGTTGTTGTTCACCACCTGAAAGTTGACCAGGAGTATGAGACATTCTATGTTCTAGCCCCACTCGAATCAAAACCTGTTTGACCCTCTCTTTAGCATCGGCAGGGGTTTTATCACAATAAATAAGGGGCATCATCACATTATCAAATGCAGAAACACCAGGAAGCAGATGAAATGCCTGAAAAACAAAACCAATTTTTTCATTGCGAATTCGGGATAACTCAGAATCTCTAAGTTTCCCTACTTCTTCTCCATCAAGTAGGTAAGTTCCACCCGTCGCCTGATTCAAGCATCCCAAGATTGTCATCAAGGTACTTTTACCAGATCCAGAAGGGCCAACAATACTAACGTAGTCCCCTTCATCAACAGAAATAGAGACCCCCTTCAAAACATTGGTTTCCAGTCCTTCGTTTTTGTATGTCTTAATAATCGAATCAATTTCTATTATTTTAGAAATTTTCACCGCCTACGCCTACCTCGTTTTTTCTTTTTTGGTTTAATGAGAATTCCTACTTGGTCACCATCGTTGAGTCCAGATACAACTTCTTGAGCATCTCCATCACGCCATCCTAATTCAATCGGGTTTTCTGACAATGCAATCTCTGTCTTCATCACAGCAAAGGACTTTTTACCTGACCTTTTGACAGCACCTCGAGGAATAGTCAACACATCCTCATGAATACCCGTTGTTATTACTATGTTAGCTGTCATCTCAGGTCTCAATAGAGAAATATTTTTTTTTGAAATTTCTAACATAACTTCGTAATTGACAACATTATCCTTGATCACGGCTTTAGGGTGAATCTCACGAATTTCTGCTTGAAAAAATTTTTTTGGAAATGCATCTACAGTGAACCTTGTTTTTTGTCTGTCTTTTATTTTCCCAATATCTGTTTCATCTACAAACGCTGTTACTTCTAGTTTTTTTAAATCGATTAGAGTAACAAATGTAGGAGCACTCATACTTGCTACAACAGTTTCACCTTCTTGAGTAGAAACAAATGCTACAACACCATCAATTGGTGCTGTGATAGTGGCATAAGACAGTTGGGTTTCTTCTTCGAGTATATTGGCAAGAGCTTTTTCAATCTTAGCTTCCTGAAGGCGAATGTCGTTTTTCAAACGAACTTCTTCAAGCTTTATTTCCTCTTCTACCAAATTAATTTTTGCGTTGAGTACTAATAGACGCTCATCAGCTTCATCAACAACAGATTCTGAAACAAAACCCTTTTGCCTTAGAGCCTGATTACGCGAAAGCATTTTTTGCGCCAAACTAATCTGCGCGTTAAGCTCTTCCAATCCTGCTTTTAATTTATTTATTTCAAGAGGACCTTCTTCTCTAATTTTTGTTAGACGCGCTTCTTCTGCCATGAGGTCAGCTCGATACTGAGCTCCTCTCGCCAATAGATCCTCATGTTCGATTCTTGCTATCTTATCGCCTGCCCTGACGATGTCACCAATTTTAACCATAAGCTTTTCTAACTGCCCAGAAATACGCGCGCCAATTTTCACCTCGGCCCCTGTCTTTAAAGTCACGGTACCAGTCGCTAAAACTTTTTGATAAATATCCTTGCGAATGACAGGCTTAAACTTGTAATCTGAAAAAGTCAGCTTATGCTCTTTCTTTCCAGGAAATAACCCTTGGAGGTCTTTCCAAACAGAGGAAAATCCCCCCTCACGGGCTAATAACACGACAAAGCCTAAGCAAATTGTAATAACGGCAAACCTAAGAAATTTCCCGGTTGTCCTCATTGCATGTTTTTCTTTAAATTTTGTAATAGTAGATTTAATATGATATTAACACATCGAAAATAAGTCACGCAGGGCAAATACCTTGTTTTTTATATTGTTATCTATATCCACAATGCCTTCAAAATCGGCAAATTTCGCTTATAACTTGAGTTCCTGATGCCTAATCTAGCAAAAGTGCTTAAAACCACAAAATTGAAGAAAAACACTAGGCTTACCGTTATCGCCGGCATAATTCTGGGAGTTACTCTTTTTGGAGTTTTTTCTATAGACCTGGATTTTTTGCGTAAACCCATCATAAAGGAACTAAGCAAAATAACCGGATTGACCATCGAAATAGAATCATTAAACCTTAGTCTTTCAAGCGGTTTAAGTCTTCGTGGAAGTGGTTTGAAGGTTGGATCTAAAGACAATTCTCAGCAATTTTTTTCAGCTAAAAAAATTTTTCTTAACGCAAAACTCAAACCTCTAATGAATGGTCAATTGAAAATAAGAAAAATAATTTTGGTCAACCCAACAATGAACGTTACCTTGAAGCCAAAGGCAGGGTCAATTGATTCACCAAAGATTATTAAAAATATGCGTGCCCTTAGCCAACTGAGCTTGGCAAACCCTAAGAATACAGAAAATTCACAGCCAACTGAAATCCCCGCAACTGAAGTAAGTATATTTACATCTTTACGCAATCTCTTTGAGAACCAAAATTTATCACTTCGTATAATTGAAGTAAAAAACGCCGAACTTTTACTTGTTCGACCTAAACTCGATTTGCTTCCTGCAAAAAATATCCCTATAAGTTTAAGCGCTCGTCTTGATCTTATTAACCCAACACCTAATGAGATTAATATCAATGGAGAGGTATCCCACCTTGAGGTTGAAGGCGTAAGTTTCAGTGGAACGCTAAAAGCTAATAATTTTTTAGCTAAAAAAGTCTCTATAAGTTCCGAGCTAGAGTCTGCCCCTATAGCTGCAAAACAAATCAATACTATTGCACAGACTTTGTTCTATCCAAATTCAATCCCTATCAAATTTAAATCAGGGCAGATAGAAAAAGTATTTATTGATTTGAAAGGAATTGTTGAATTAAACGAAAATCCACTCAAAGAGATTGTGATAAAAAGTGGGTTTAAAACCGAAAACCTTGAACTTTTAACTCCTAAAACCAATAAAATCGGGAGTATACCCTTTTATAATATCGACGCTAACGGCATATGGGAAAATGGTATCTTGAACTATAAAGTTAGTGGGATCCTTTGGGGTGGGACCATTCAATCTAACATTATCGCTACTCTACCTGATCTCCTTAGAGGGTCTTTGACTGGGACATATACTACAGAGACAAAGTTTGATGAGTTGGATTTTTCTTCAATAAGATTTAACCCTTTGGATAAATGGGCACCTGTAACCGGAACTGCCAATGGATCCATAAAAACTCAGAGTTCCTTAGATAAAGGTATACGGACACACGGTAAACTGGAAATAAATGACCTCTCGTTGGAGCATGAAACTCCTTATACTGCAAAACAAGTTACGTTTAGTTTTTCTAAGAAACTCCCTTATCAAACTCATGCACGTGTTCAGTTTGATGACTTACAGTTTAATAACATATTACTTAGTTCTGTCAGAACTAAACTAAAAATCTCTCCGGGAAAATTTACATTTAACAACGGACGCATCGTTCCCCCTAATGGCATTATTCAATTTTCAGGCCATTACCGCCCGAAACCTAATACTTATGTAATACGTATCGATGGCAACAAACTTTTCCTCTCAGATTTTTTAAAAGGAAAGGTGGAAGGTTCCGGTCTCTTCAAGGGAATGTTTCAAGGAAACTTCAATACAGTAAAAACAATTCAACAAAAAGGCGAAGACGTATACCTTTCTCATATCGCTGATGGTCTTTCAGGGAAATTTGGCTTTGAAGTTAAAAATGGGAATATAAATTCTTCTTTGTGGATGATAGATGAACTGATACCACCGCTTAGTTCTATAGCGGTTATTTCTAAAAAATTTGGACTACGCTATGACACATTGATAGGTGACTTTAAAGTTTGGAAAGGAAAAACCTCTACCAACAACTTTGAACTCAAAGGACCGCAAATCAACCTTTCTGCTTCGGCAACTGCCAATTTGGTATCCGGAGCACTAGATGGAAAAATTAAGGTAACTCCCATGCAATTATTAAACAGCATAACCAAGGCGGCACCATTACTTAGTGATATCTTTAAGAATGAACTAAAGGATACTCTAACCGAAACCCACTTTAACCTTGATGGCACTTGGAGAAAACCTAAACTGATCCCAAAAGAAGAAAAAACCCTATTTAGTGAACCTATGGACTTTTTAAATAATTAGACCAAGGTTTTCAGGCTAAAAATAATCTTATTCCAAAATAATAGATATCCCCAGTTTTTGCTTCCAACATCCCGAAATCAACGTCTATAGAAATTTATTTTCAAACAATCTATCCAACGATTTAAGTTCTCTCCATGTATTTTTGCTCCCGACTCGTTAGATTTTATCTATTGATTCTCAAAACAATATTCAAAAAAAAACCTAGAAGCTAATACCCGGGTGCTGTCATTGAATTTATATTCACTTAATTAGGGATATTTTAGATCTAGCAAAATCAAAACCTCAAATGCGTTACAAAGAATATAAACATTACAACATATTGATTTATAAAGGGATATGTGCTAGCCTATAGTTATTATTGTATTGAATTTAATATATCAGAAAGAGAAATACGCTATGAACCAACTATTGGATTTAAGAATCAGAATAGCTAAGAGGGACATACAGATGCGCTATTATTTACTGATGTTATGGGTCCGCCACAAGTTAGGAAAAACAAAAGCAATGAGTCGTTAATAAACTCGGCTACTTCTAAACTTATTACTTCAGTAGCTCAAAAAAACATTGATCTATAACCAAAAATAGAGGCTAAAATTATGGATATCGCTAGAAAATTTGGTCGGATTGGGACTGTTTTGTTACCACTAACACTGCTTGGGGTATTTTTTATATATTTACACCCACTAAACTCAATTCTTCATGGAATCGAAGGCTGGGGAGCTAGAAAGATCGCATTAACACTATTTATATCTTTTTTTTCTATATGGTCACTTCTTTATGTGAGTTCTGTTTTTTTTGCGCGTATTGCTGGCTGGGTTTGGAACGGAACAAACTTTAATTTAAGTAAAAATACAAGCTATAACCCAGACAAAGAAAAGCCTTCAAAAGATAACACAAACTATCAAAATGCTAAGGAACAAGAAGCATTATTCAAACTAGAATTGAGAGATAAAAATGCCGCATAGCACGCTTTTTTTGGGGTTATAACCCTCTATCTGGTGAGCATCCCGAAAAACTATTAAAAGCCGAAAATCCTTTTGGATTTGTCGGCTTTTTTTATAAAAAAATGCAACAACAACCTGGAAAACATGGGTGTCAGGTTTTAGACTGATTTTACTTCTAGATCTTTATGCAGTTGTTGACGAATTTGAGTCTGGATATATTGAAGGGTTCCGGTCGAGGAGGTTGGACAACTTCCGCAGGCACCTTGATAAAGAATTTCTACTATATTTCCGTTAATTCCTTTCACCTCAACCCCACCCCCATCTTGGGCAAGGTTCTTTCGAATTGAGCGATCAAGAACCATTTCTACGGCGTCGAGTTTCTCATCATTCGACAAAGACAAGAATTTTTCCACATCAATATTTAGTTTGGCACCTTTGTCACTTTTATATAATGTCACATTTGAGTCAATCGTTTTCCAAACTTGTTCCTTAAGAGGATTCCAGCTAACATCATCTACTTTAGTTACTGTTATGAAGTTATCCATAATAAAAACTGTCTTAACTTCGGGTTTGTCGAATAAAATTTTGCATAGTTGATCTTCCCCGCAATCTTTTTTCGATTCATATGAAAGATTACCATGTTCCACTATTTGCGAATTAAGCACAAATTGCAATGCGCTTGGATTAGGGGTTTCCCTAGTGCGAACAACCTTTATCTCTGATTTTCCTTTTGCAACAGGAGTTGCCTTAGGTCGAGTCTTTTTTTCTGAATTACTCGTTGTTTTTTTTTTCTTTTGAAGTGCTAAAACGTCGCTGAGTTTCACTGGTTATTTTTTTAAAAAGCATGCCGAGTCAAGGTAGTATCGGCAAAAATTAATAGTCCTGATTGATTTTAGTATAACTCATATTAAGGTCCAAACTGGATCAAATTACTTAAGTTAAGATAAGATAAGATAA
>JAPYPK010000065.1 GCA_029937655.1 Nitrospinaceae bacterium | reverse complement strand
TAGCATTTCCAAAAGGAAACTGTACGAGAGTGGACTAGAAAAATCAGTATTTTAAAATCTATTTTACATCATACAATAAAGCTTTTGGAGAAGATTTATTTTTTGCGAGATTTTGACTTGTGTTCCGAAGGAGTTATGAAATGCCCAGGAGGGTGAAAGCCTTTGGAGACAGTACAGTTTGGATAAATCCAGTTGTCTTTACCAATCAAAGTTCCAGGAGATAATACTGCGTTACAGCCGATTTCGACGTTGTCACCTATGATTGAACCAAGCTTGGAAAAACCGGTTGAAATTAGTTTGTTTTCTATGGGTATCTTAATATCGTTGATAGTATCGTCCATCTTTTCTTTTAACCCACGAAACTGGACGTTAGCAAGTCGTGAACCCGCTCCCATATTGACAAAACTTCCTAAAATGCTATCTCCAATGTAGTTAAAATGGCCCGCTTCCACATGATTCATTAGTATGGAGTTTTTAATTTCCGTGCAGTGACCTATTACACAATTATTTCCTACCACGATATTACCTCTTAGGTATGATCCTTGACGAATGTCATTATTTTTTCCTATGACTGATGGGCCTTTGATGATAGCCGTAGGCTCTAAAACAGTTCCACTATCAATTCTAATCTCAAGTGCCTGGGATATGATGGGAGTTTCAAGTTTTATCCAGCGTTTCACAACGATGCTCTTAACGGAACTACTCGTATCAATTGTAAGACCGGAAACGGATTCGATTTGGTCACCTGTAGGGTCTTCCGCTAAGATTCTGGTAATAACTTTATCAAGGTTTTTAAGGGGATCCCAAACTTGATTGATATTTTTAAAAATATCATTATGTGCAAAGTTGTTTAGTTGTGGAAAATAAGTGTCTAAAAAATGCCTCATGATGATAAGTGTAAAGAGAAAGTAGAGTCTTTCATGCTTACCCCTTGAAGATAACGGTTGTTTGCAGGAGAAATAATATTTTGTGTTCCCGGAGTTAAAAGTTCTATTTTAACCATCCTGCTTCTTTATAGATAGGTACCATTTCCCAAGGACAGTAAGGGTATGGCCATCCCTGGTTAGTCGAATTAGGCCCTGTTTCGCCATTTCCGAAAGAACCCTTTCCCCCGCAGGTTTTTTTAACTTTAGCTTAGTATTTAAAACCGATCCAAAAATTAGTTGATTGAGAATACTTTTCTCTAATTTGCAAAGGTGGTTTTCAAAGTCCTTCATAGAATATAATAATATTTTAATACATTTTTCACCGATGGACTTCAACTTTGCAGCACTCTTCATCGATCCTCTCAAATTAACCCCTATTTTATTTTCAGTTCCTGAGTTTCGGACAAAAATGGCGGCGTTCTCATTTTTTTTTGAACTAAGTTTAATGTACAACATGTCAGGCTCTGCACTAAAACTAGTGAACCGAGGACTAAAGCCTTTGTTCCGTCCTTCTTGATATATTGATGTTTTTACTTGGTTCCATAGTTGTGAATTTTTATGGAAAAGTTTTTTGTTCACGTAGTAAGTATAGAAAGTTTGCTTATATCCGGGGGGGAACGGGCGAGTAAGGTTAGCAAAGTAGGCCCGCGTTGGTTTTGATTCTAATAAAAATTGGGTAGCAACGAATGTGTTTATGGCACTTTTGACTCCATTGCCAAAAAAAACCGACACTTGTGTTTCATTTTTGAAAGTGAGGTAGCCTTCAGTGATACAGTGTCCGGTTTCCTCGCTACCAATAGAAAAGAGATCATTTTTGTTACTATTAGCGACATACCCCTCAGCTTTGTTAATTTTAAAAAATTGGTTCAACTCTGACTCTAGTTCTTCTATATTTAAAACGTTTAGAGAATCTTTATTTTGAATGTTTTTCCACTTTTCTAGTATGCTGGTTGCTAGTACTTTCGTTCCTTTTAATTTTTTTGCCGCACGAATTTTTTTTTCCGCTGTGAGTAAAGCAATTTTTAGCAAAATCCATTTATCTCCCACAGGTGTGAGCACGGGAAGAAAGCCCAGTTTTTTAGCCGCGACCGATGCATTAAAGTCACTTTCAACGGTGTTAATGTATGTGGTTCCTTTGTATTGTTTGGGGTTAGAGGTTATGAGGTGTTTGGCTTGAAAGAAAGCAGCTTCGTCTCCACTCATAACAATTAAGGCGTCCTTAGATGCATCATAATCCAGTCGATAGAATCGATCTCCGTCGGCATCAAAAACAGCTCCACAAATTTTTTTATCTCCCTTAGCAACCAAAGTTCTATTTTTTTGGCCAAGGTCTAGCAACTTTGTAATAGCCAAATGTTTTGAAAATATCCCAGTTCCTTTCTCGATCATTTCTCTTGTTATTATGGCTTTGCCCTCTAAGTCGGCCACGCCGCTTTTTAGATTTACATCGCCGTTTAACTTGGAATTTATTTCTATTACATTTCCGAACCCGAGTTGGTGAAATATTTTTGCTGCGATGTCAGAAAGCGACCCGTTAGCGGGATCGACTACTAAGGTAATATTTTTAAAAAGATTCTTCTCAAATTCTGGTGGGATCCATGTATTTTTTGGCGCGAGAGAAAAGTTATGAAACAATTCCAAGGCCTCTTTTCGAGAGTCAATACATTTTCCCTTAAGAGTAAGCTTTTCTAGAGTTGAAGGTTTTACTTCAAGGACAGCATGCGTCAAGGTTAAGTCATTATCAGGTAGTAGCTTTAGCCCTTGGAAAGAAGAAAAAATTTTAATGCCATTCTGATCTCTTGGATTATGAGAAGCGGTTACCATCAAACCGCCGCGGGCATTTTTGTAAAGCATATACATTGGAACCAATGGGGTGGGAACTACACCTAAAACCAGTGCATTTACGCCTGCTTTACATATCCCGCTAACGACGGCAGAAGTATAATTCCCTTTTGGATCTCTAGGGTCCCACCCAATAATAACACTGTCCCCAGTCTGAATTTTTCCTGTAGACATTAACTGCTTGATATGGGCATAGGCATATATTTCCATGAATTCTTCTGTGATGAATCCAAGCTTCAAGAAGACTTCTTGGGGAGTTAAATTCGTGGTCTCTTGTGAGGAGGAGAGCCTTACTTCACGGCGGATGCCATCTGTTCCCTGCAAACGAAGCTCGCGAACGAAGGTTTTTTTATTTAAACTTGGTTTTGGATGTTCTTGAGGGGACAATAGTAATAAACCTGACAATTAGGATTGGTTATTTTGATAACCAGAATTAACTCCTTGAATGAGACTCCTGATATTAACACAAAGAAATTAAATTACTTCAGACCCAGTTTTCTACAACAATAGCCGTTTGGTAGAAAAAATGGCTGATGGTTTTCGAAGAAAAATCTTCCTAATTACTTTTTGGATATTACTAATTTTGGAAACTAAGCCAATTGTTTCAGTCTCCTACAACTTCATTAGCGGCAACTTAAGAGCTTTATTACGTCCCCCGCAATATTGTCCTTTTCCAGTTCAAAGTTCTCATATTGACACTTTAAAAAGGAAGATACTTCCCGATTTGCATCCAACCCCTTTTGATCTAAGTACTTTAAAATTAAGTAAAATATTATAAATAAAGGGGTTTAGCTCCCACTGGGGTAGTCCCATATTTGGCACAGTCTTTGCTTTTTATCGGGCAATAGTGTGTCCAAGTCATTGCAGACTATAAATTTTATAGTTTTTTTGCGGGTTTGGGACAACGAGCATTCATCTGCCCGCGGCACCATGAAATACCTTTTTTCCTGAACATCTTATTCAATAAAGAGTTACGGGTCATCAAATGTTTTTGAAACTCGCTTGTAAAGCTTAATACATAGCTAAATTTATCCGATAGGAAACTATGGTGGAGAATTCTAGAGCCCTTATTGGCTCAAATCATTTTAGAGTACTAATCTTGTTTCTAGTGGGGATGTTCAGCTGGCCGATCCAAGGTGGTGAAGTTCAGGCTCAGATTTCCCCAGAGGGGCGTGATCGTACGTATAAACAGGCCGCGCCCCATCGGTTTGACCGTAGGTTTGGGCAACAGCCTAGTCCAAAATCTTCTGTCATTCCCATCAAGCCTAAAACTATGGTACCTGTGTTTCCCGAAGATCTAAAAGGAGTCAAGTTTGTTTTAAAGCAATTATTCATTCAAGGAACAACCATTTATGACAAGAAAGCTTTCAAACATTTATATAGCAACTATTTGAAGAAAGAGCTAACCCTTAAGGATATTTATGAAATAGCTCAATCAATAACGAATAAGTATCGAAATGATGGTTATATCTTGTCTAAGGCCATTGTCCCACCGCAGAAAATAAACAATGGGGTAGTTTACCTAAAAATTATTGAAGGTTATATCGACAAAATAAAAATCCAAGGGCCTGTCCGCGGTCCTAGAAAATTAATCAATCAGTACAAGAAAAAAATCCTAAAATCTCGTCCATTGCGCGCGCTCGACCTCGAACGGTACTTGTTGCTGATTGATGATTTGCCTGGAGTAGCGGCTAAGTCTGTCTTGACACCGTCGGAAGATAAACCGAGCGCTACAACTATGACATTAATTTTAGCGGATAAGGCTTTCGAGGGTCACGTGGGAGCTGATAACCGAGGTTCAAAATTTAATGGCCCGTACCAGTTTTCAGGTGGAGTTACAGCAAATTCACTGTTAGGCAGTTACGATCGCACGGGTTTGCAGGGAGTGGTTACCAGTCAAACGGAAGAGTTGCTTTTTATGAATGCGTTTTATGACCTCCCAGTAAACCAGGAAGGTACGAGGTTATTTTTCTCAGGTTCAGTAAGTGAGTCAGAACCGGGTTCTAGTCTTAAGCAATTTGATATTAATGGAGACAGTAGGAGCATTACTCTTCGGTTGACACACCCATTTCTTCGGTCTCGAGGAAAAAACCTGACTGGGTATTTGGGTTTCACAGGAAGAAACTCAACAACAAAAATTCTCGGGTCGCTAGATTCAGAAGATCGTTTACGAGTGATGACTATGGGATTTTCTTATGATTTTGCCGACACGAACAAGGGGGTAAACCTTATCCGGTTAAACCTGAGCCAAGGGCTAAATGTTTTTGATGCGACGGAATCAGGCTCGTCTAACCTTTCACGGACACAGGGTAGGAGTGATTTTACAAAATTAACCGGAAGTTTCATGAGAATACAAAGCATGGCACCCAGTTGGAACTTGTTAGGTGCTGCTTCGTGGCAATACTCCTTTGACAAATTACTAGCATCTGAAGAATTTGGCGTGGGCGGTTCTCAGTATGCTCGAGCGTATGACTCTTCTGAAATTACTGGTGATCATGGAATTGCCTTTAAAGTTGAATTGCAAAAAGCATTTCGTCCTGCATGGGATTATTTATCAGACTTCCAGCTCTATAGTTTTCTAGATTATGGGTCAGTTTGGAATAAGGTGCAAACGTCCACAGGTGCTAAACGGCAGGATCTAACCTCAATAGGTTTGGGGGTGAGGTTTAATGTTACCGATTCGATTTCCGGTTATCTAGAAATGAATAAGCCCGTGTCAGATAATGTGGCTGCAGAAGGGAATAAGGATCCGAGATTCTTTTTTAGTTTGTCTAATAGATTTTAATCGCAGTGTGTCTATTGGGTAGTCCTTTTTACAGAGAATTTTTGGAAATTATATATTTGGATATTGTTTTAGCCTGAGAGTTGCAAGGGAATCATTATGAATATAATGAAAATGGGACAACGGGTTTTTATGCAGTCGGTTCGTCCGGTCGTGGAAGAAAATAAACCGTTTATCCAAATGGGTAATTCTACCCTTAACCATCATTTAATTCGCCAAATGAGGAGGCCTGGAAGAGGTCTTATTTTTCTAGTTTCATTTCTCACGTACCTTTTAGGCATTTTCCCATCCTTGATTTATGCCTTGCCAACTAATGGTAGCGTGCAGGCGGGTTCAGCGACAATTAATCAGGTTTCAGATAGCAGGCTCAATATTTCTCAGAGCAGTGATAAATCGATCATTGACTGGAGCTCATTTAGTATTGCGGGGGGGGAGCATGTCAATTTTCAAGTACCATCTGCAGGTTCAGTAACTTTGAATCGCGTTACAGGGAACGACCCATCTTCAATATTCGGGAAGCTAACATCAAATGGAAACTTAATGTTGATAAACCGCAACGGTATTCTTTTTGGGAATGGAGCAGAAATTGATGTTCATGGTTTGGTCGCGACGACAAGCGATATATCGGATACAAATTTCATAAATGGACAGTACAACTTTAATATCTCTCCTGAGTTTTCAAATACAATTACCAATCGTGGAACTATTACTGCCTCAGAAGGGGGGCTGATCGCATTTGTCGCACCAGGAGTTCAAAATACAGGAATCATCAGTGCCCGGTTAGGGAAAGTAAGCCTTGCTGCTGGAAATACTTTCACTCTAGACCTATATGGCGATCAACTGGTCAACTTGGGTGTGGACAGTCAGGTCATGCAAAGCGTGACGGGATTCAACGGAGAACAATTAACCTCTCTTGTATCCAACAGTGGAAATATTTTTGCCGATGGTGGGACGGTGGCAATGGATGTTCGGTCTGCACAGGGTTTAATAGACAATGTTATCAATATGTCTGGGTATATCCAGGCTCAATCCATAACAGAAAAAAATGGTTCCATTTATCTTACGGGTGACAGTAACGGATTAGTTAGTGTTTCAGGAGCTATTGATGCGACGGGTTTAGGGACCAACGAGACCGGCGGCGTTGTTCATATTTTGGGTAACAGAGTCGGCCTTTATGATAATGCCTTTATTGATGTTTCCGGTGATGCTGGGGGTGGCCTTGTGCTCGTTGGTGGCGATTATCAGGGTTTAGGTTCAATTCCAACAGCGTTAGAAAACTATGTAGGTGCCAATGTTTCCATTTTTGCTGATGCGATGACAGGAGGTAATGGAGGAAGAACTATTTTCTGGGCTGATCGTCGTACAGATTTTTTTGGAACCATAAGGTCGCGTGGTGGAAGACTATTTGGTGATGGCGGATTCGCAGAAGTTTCTGGGAAAGAAGAGCTTTACTTTTCTGGTCGTGTGGATACAACTGCTGCAAACGGGAAATCAGGGACTCTTTTGCTGGATCCGGACTATATAACTATTTCGGGAGGTTCAGGCACAGCATCTGCTAGTGCAGCGAGCTCTTTCACAACCTATGAAAACATTCTTGAGTCAGTTGCTTCCACTACAAACATCGATATGGTTGCTACCAGTTCCATCACTCTCAATAACAGTTTGACATTTGCTCAGACAAGTGGACAAAGCGTTACCTTCACTGCAACTACTGGAAATATATCTTTTACAGACACGTCGGATACAATTGAAACCTCTGGCGGAAGTATTGTTATGAGTGCTGGTGGAACTGTGTCAGTTGGAGCCATAGATACCAACGGAGGCGATATTACCCTTACAGGAACAGACTTTACTTTGTCGGGGGCATTGGATGCCGGAGCTGGAACATTAACCATTCTGGGTGGAAGTGGTGAAACTATTGGGTTGGATGGCACAACGGCAAGCACAACTGCATCAACAGTCTCGACTATTTGTAATGGTTCTGCCTGCGGGTTGACATTGATACAGAGCGAATTAAGCGACATCACCGCGGGGAAATTAGTGATTGGCGACAGTTCAAGTGGCAATATCTATGTCGATGGGGTGACGCTTTCGCATATTTCAGGTGGTGTTACATTAAATTCAAGTGGTTCTAACGGGTCAGTAGAGTTTGGTACAACTGCTTCGACACTTAAACAAGTTACGGTAAACGCAGGGAATGGAGTCACTGTTAACGGTGACCTGACGATAGCATCGTTTGCGACTTTCAACCCCGACTCTGATGAAAATGGTACGGGTACATTTACCATGGCTTCCGGCAAGGCCCTTACAACTGAAGATAATGCGAGCATTACAATTGAGGCAGATGATGTTGATATTGCAGGTACGATTTCAAG
>JAPYPK010000064.1:5535-8411 GCA_029937655.1 Nitrospinaceae bacterium | reverse complement strand
ATTCCTATAACCGGCGGAATATCAAAACCATCTACAAGCAAACCACATTCATGATTAGTCGATAAATTTACTGGGCCCACAAGCTTATTTAATTTTTTTTCTTTACACCATTTTTCTGCCTCACAGAGCAATAAATTTGAAGCTTGTTTATCATTAATCACTTCAAACATTCCAAAAAAACCTACCTGTTGAGACAACTTTTTGTTATAAACATCGTTTTCGATCAGGGCAACTCTTCCTACAACCGTGCGATTATTAGAAACGACTAAAAATAAATCAACTTTTGAATCTTTAAAAAATGGATTTACTGTGGGGTCTAAGAACTTTTGACGCTCGCTAATTAAAGGAGGGACCCATAGGGAGGAATCATCATAAATCTTCCATGGCAACTGGATGAACTTTTTTTTATCGGCTGGAGTTTTTACTTCTTTAATGCTAAAAGCCATTATCCTACGACAAAACACCCAATTTTTTTAAGTTTTTATTAAAAGAAGTCGCTATTGACTTCAAATCTTCTTTGGTATGTCCGCAAGTATAGCTTGTACGAATCATGGCTTTCAATGGAGGAACTACTGGAGACACAGCGACACCGGCAAATAATCCATCATCAAACAACAACCTATTCATATAAAGAGTAACTGCCTCATCACCAATTTGGATCGGCACGATGGGAACTTGGTTATTGTTGACCTGAATTCCCATTTCAAAAAGAGATCGCTTTATAAAAGCTGTATTTTCACACAAGCGTTTTCTTCGCTTTGATTCACCAATAATGATATTTAACCCTTCTATAACGCCTGCGACAGAGGCCGGAGGTAAAGCCGCTGTAAAAATAAACGCTGAAGCTTTATGCCTGATGTATTCTGCTATATTTTTTTTGGAAGAAATAAAACCTCCGATCGACCCCAAGCTCTTAGAAAAAGTTCCCATATAAATATCAACATCTTTTTCAACATCAAAGTATTCACAAGCCCCTCTTCCGTTATCGCCCAAAACTCCAAGGCCATGAGCCTCGTCAACCAATAAGCTAGCACCATGGTTTTTTGCAAGCTTAACAATTTCAGGAAGGTTAGCAATGTCACCGCTCATACTGAAAACGCTATCGGTAATAATAATCTTTCCTTTGACTTGAGAATTTTTTTTAAGCAGATGTTCCAGGTGATCCATATCATTATGCCGATATCGCAACGTTTTCCCCTGAGCAATTGCACAACCTTCATAGATGCTCGCGTGGTTTTCACGATCTGAAAAAGCTACATCCTGTCTTCCCAAAAGACAGGAGATGGTTCCCTGGTTTGCCTGAAAACCGGTTGACATAACGATCGTATCTTCACGACCAAGAAAGTTTGAAATATTTTGTTCTAAAGTTCGGTGCAAACTCAACGTTCCATTAAGAAACCGACTTCCAGTACACCCTATTCCAAATTTTTCAAGGGCTTTTATCCCAGCCGCAATAACCCTGGGATCCTTGGCTATACCAAGGTAGTTATTGCTTGAGAGGGTCACTACATCTCTCCCGTCAATGACCACATGAGCACTATTTGTTATCTCTTCAATTTCACGGAAGTAAGGGTATATTCCCAAATCCTTTGCTTGTCTAGGGGCTTGGTAGTTATCACACTTGGAGAGAATCCCCTCATCATTCTCACTAGACGGATGCAGGTGACCACTTTCAAAGTCAAACTTTTCTTTTATCTGGATGATTTTTTTAGCTAATTTTGGATCTATAGATATTTTTGGCATGATTTTCTAGGCGTTAAAGTGAACCTTCAATAAAAATTACTGCAACAAACTAACCTTAAAGTCAACTGACCTTAGAAAAAGGTAACCTATTGTTTTAAAACTATTAAGGCTTGCCAATAGTAGCATTAAAAATACCCTACAAAAAGGGAAAATTACTATGTGCTGGATTCCCTCCAAAGGCGGGCCAAAGTGAATAATAAACCACTGGAGTTGGTTTGAAGATATAGGTTTTTTTTTGAAAACTGCTCTGTAAGCCTTTGATGCGTTTTCCCGAGGGAGTGATATGGCATCTCTGGGATCAAATGGTGGGTGGCATGAAACCTTAAACCAACAGGAGCCCATAAAACACCCAAAAAACTATTTGGAATATTGACAGAATCAAGAAGTTGCTCCGAGATACCAAGAACATCCTCCCCAGAGTAACGGTAGCAATGAGCTGCTAAAGTTCGTAGGGAGTTGATAAAAAACACCAGCCCAAAAGTAATCCACCAAAAACCAAGAATCTTGTAAGAAAAAAAACCTTCCAACGTCAACAATAAAAAAATCCACCCGTACAGACACGTGACTACCTCCTGAGCCTGCCACATGTCAACAGAGTTTAATGAAGAACGCGTCCTTTGATAATTAAAATCAATTGAAAAAGATGAGATTTTTGTCAGCACCAAATACCTCATGCTTTTATTAAAATACGAGAGCGGAGCCAAAAGGATAAATCGTACGAAAAAGAAAACCGGTGCAAAAAAAGAAGCTAAGACGAATAAAATAATTTTACCTCTTCCTTCATGTACAAACGGGAAATATTCACCGTCACCACTGGTACCGTAAAGTTTTATATTATGGTGGTCATTGTGAACTCCTTGATATAGAAAAGAAGGAATCATCAAAGGAAAACCGCACAACAAGTTCCACACAACTCGAAACAAGCGGAAAGTGCCTTTTCGCAAATGCGTAATTTCATGAATAAAAATAACCGCCCTATAAAAAGATAAAATTGAAACAACAAAGAAAATTAACTGGATTGGAGAAAAAGGATCAGCGCTATAGCAAAAGTAAAAAGAACACCAGCCAATCACAATATGAAATAGAAAATCAACCCAATATATAAAAGCATTAGGCCTCATTAAATCCTTAAC
>JAPYPK010000064.1:0-5435 GCA_029937655.1 Nitrospinaceae bacterium | reverse complement strand
TCAAACAACGCAGGCAACATAAATAACGCGCAAATAGTACAAGCAACAATCCCAATCTCTACTACGGTTGCAATAGAATTTACCCCTACATGGTGAGCCATATTAAGACTTACATACCCTGCCAAGCTTGTTAAAGCAGACAGTATTATAGCGCTCCCTGTTTCCTGAACAGACTTGACCGTTGAACCAATAGAATAATCTAAAATATGATGACTTAAATAAACACAACTCCCAATCATAATACCTATAATTGATGGAAGCATAACGATATTTATAAAGTTAAGCTTGACTTGAAAAAAAGCCATAATGGCTCCGGCAAAAACCAACCCAGTCAGTAACGGCAGAAAAGTTTTAGCCGCGAGCAAAATACTTTGAAGGTCAAGAATTAAAATTAGAAAAACAATGCCTATAGCCACCACCATTGCTTTCGGGCCTTCTTGCTTCACCCAATCCATAATTTCGGCGGCCAAAAGGTTTTCATTTAATATCGACACAGAAACATCCCTCTGCCGAAGGATGCTTTTTAAATCTTTTATTTCCTCAGATAACTGAGAAACATTTTTTACATTGAAAAAATTTTTATCTGAAGGCGAAAACATGAGCAATAAAAAATCACCATTAGCAGTAAGTTTTTTTTCTAGGGTCTCGGGAATAGCTGATTCGTCAAATGGCTCAGCGGCAAGCATTTCTTTAAACTTTTCAAATCGGGTGTGCCCTAAAGCAAACCGTATAATGTCCTTTTCTTCATAAAATAAACCACGAATTCTTTCAAGGATTTCTTTTTTTGACTCAAACTCCAACTGGCTAAAGTTATTCAGTGAATAGTGCATTCCTATGGTTGAATGCTTTCCATTTTTTTCTTTGATCTTCTCCAATACCTGATGGGTGTAAAATAGATCTTTTTTGTTCGAAGCGAGAATAATGGTTGGCGAAAAAGCGAAACCAAAATCGTTTGTACTTTTCGTCTCATATTCCGCCTCCGGAGAATCGCCTCTTAATTTCTGAAAATCATATTCAAATTTAACCTGGGGCAAAAGAAAAAAACTGACTAACAAGACCACCAAAAACCCTAATGAAAGAAAATAAGGTGTACTAGAATACAGGTCGTAAATTTTCAACATGAACAACCTTGGCTTTGGTTTCCCTAACCACGCTACTCGATCATAAAAAATCGTTTGGGCAGGAAATAAAAAAATATATGTAAAAAAAGCGCTTATGATCCCCATTGTTGCAATCTTTCCGAATTCAGCAAACCCAAGAAAATCAGAAAAACTTAGTATTGAAAACACACTAATGGTCGTTAACATCGAAATCATTCCAGACCGTCCCACCTGAGTCACCACAATCTCACTTGCTTCAGGAATAGACTTCCCCTTAAGCAATTCCTGCTTGAAACGAATATATAGATGAATTCCATAATCAATACCCAACCCCATCAATATTGCTACAAGAAACCCAGAAATAATATTAAGGTGCCCAATAACTAGACGAGTCAAAGCGAACGTATACGTCATTGACAGCAACAATGGAAAAATAATAAGAGGAATGGAAAACCAAGATCGCGTATACATCAATATTATTGCAACCACCAAAAAAGCCGCCAGCAAAGCAGACTTTTCTAAATCCTTTATAATGAAGGTATTTTCTTCTAAACGTACTATCAAGGAGCCGGTAAGTTTTATTTTCAGGTTTGAAATTTTACCTTCCAAACCGGAATCATCGATGGCTCTCCGAATATCATCAACAAACTCCTTAGTGAATGTTGTATCTGTGACCGTCCCTTTTGGTTTTACAAAAATATAATAATTTCTTTGTTTTTTTCCTTTATGAAAAGGGCTGATTTCATCAAAAAACTGGTAGTCCTCAGAAAGTTTTTGCAGTTTTTTCGGGTTAAAAAGCTCCTTCCCCACTGAAATTCCTGTCAATTGATCGCGAGCATATTGAATACCCTCATCCACCAGTAATTCTAGTTGAATCAATTCACTACGAGACAATAAAAGAAGCTGTTTATTATTTAAAAATTCTTTTGGCAATTGTGAGTCGACATATTGTGTCCCGCTAACCTTTTTAAACCGTTGGGATAGCTGACTAATAACTAAAGGCGCCTTATCCTGGCCTAACCCCTCAAGCACAACTACCAGAGGGCCAGAACCACCTGTTTTAGAAATAACTTCATTAAACTCTTTGATCAAAGGTAGGTCTTTAGGAAGCAAATTATCCATTCGCGAGTCATAAGACAAACCCGTAGAAATATAAATAGACAGTCCACTTAAAAGGAGTGCGACAACCAAAATCCTAGCAGGATATTTTTGTGTAATATTCTTAAAACACCACCGTAAAATATTCTTCATAACTTAGAAGTCCAATACAAATTTTTTAAAAAAGATGAAAAAGACTACCCCTTACCACAACATTTTTTATATTTTTTGTTACTCCCGCAGGGACACGGAGCATTACGACCCACTTTAGGTTGATCTCTAGCGAACGTTTTTGCCGCTTGGGGAGGAGCAGAGGAAATTATTTTAGACTCATGCTCATTATAAAACCATTTTCCCTCTTCTTTAATAAACCTTGACACCTCTTGAAGGGTTTTTTGTTCTCCATTTTCTACATAATGTGCTATGAAACTGACTTCCCCTTCCTCGTCACAGGAGTCGCCTTTTATAGTGTTGAGAATGTCAAGCTTTGTCCAAGCAATCTCATCATGCATGAATTTTGTCTTATACCATGCACTCAACTCCTGACCATCAGGGTATCTGGTTTGCTCCAGGTAACTCCACAGCCCTTTTGCAAAAGCGGAAAACCTAGACCGCATTAAATCTTCTGCCGTATCCGCTGGACTCGCGCCACGAATTAACGGGCCACAACAATCCGTATACGGAAATCCCGTCCCACAAGGACAATCTTCCATAGCAATCCAGTCCTCTCCTTTTAACTATCTTTTATGGAACATTGGAATATCCGCAAATGGGTCAAACCCACTTTTGATTTTTCTCCAATCCATTTTTGCCGACTCTTTCTCAACCTGTTGAACATCAAATGGGAGTAAGATCAACTCCTTCTCCATTTTTTTCAAAACTCTTGGTTTGAGGTCTTCAGGGTTCTCCACTAAGAGTAACTTGATCTTTCGATCTTGATTTTTTATAAATCTCTCCACTTTCAAAGCAGTCCCAATAGTGTCGAACAATCTCCAACATTGAGCGATTTTAATTGGCTTAAAACTACGGGTGTATCTTGCACTCTGTTTTCCGTTTTTATGCTGATAGTAACGAATGGCAAGATTTTTTGTATAACCGGTATAAAATGAACCGTTCTCGCACTCCAACAAATATAACCAAAAACATCGATCGACTCTCACAGCATGACCTCGGGTAGTTTCGACCTTATTACTCAAGTACTTCCGTTCACAATACCACGATACAACGTAATCTAAAATGGGCCAATAATATTTTTCAACTGTTCAAGAGATAACATAAAGTAACCCGGGTTTTATTTTGAAGTAATGACTGTGAGGGTTATTGAATTCAAAAGAAGAAGAGTAAATCGCTTTAACAAATCAATCAAAAAAAACCCCTTCCTCTTTAATAAAAAAGGAAGGGGTTTTTGGAATCAAAAGGAAAGGCATATCTTTTTCAAATAAAAAAAATCTCTTTATACTCATCTTACCAACTCTTTACACAAAGTTTCCCAGTCAACTTGCTCTTTTATTCCTGATATTTTTTTTTCCACTTACAGGTTTTCCTGATGAACGGTTTCGTGAAGAAGAAAAATTTTTATTTTTCCCTTCAGAGCGCGTGGTCAACTTGCTTCTACTCCCTCTCCCTCTACCAGTGGAAAAATTTTTAGAACTCGATTTTTTTACTCCGGTTTTTTTACTAGCTATGGATTGAGCATGGAAGGGGTGATTTTGGTCAATACTTATAGAGCAACGGATTTCTAACTCGATCCTTCTCAAATAAGATTTCTCACCAGCATCGCAAAGCGACAAGGCAATCCCATCTGTCCCTGCACGAGCTGTCCTTCCTATCCTATGAACATAACTCTCAGCTTCCTTCGGCAATTCGTAGTTTATAACATGAGTGATCCCATCAACATCTAATCCACGCGATGCAATATCTGTTGCAACCAGAACTCTCACTGCTCCAGACCGAAATTTTCCTAGCGCCTGCAAGCGCGCAGACTGTGATTTATTCCCGTGAATTGCCTCTGTGGGAATTTTCCTCTTGCTCAATCTCTTTGCTATCCTATCGGCCCCATGTTTAGTCCTAGTAAAAACTAGCGCCCGTTGAATACTTTCATCTTCCCCTAGAATATATTCCAATAAGTCAGATTTGTTTTCCCGGTCCACAAACATGACTTTTTGCTCAATTTTATCAACCGTACTAGATGGAGGGTTGACGGTGACTTTCACCGGGTCACTTAAAAAGTTTTTTGAGAGCTTGACGATTTCGCTTGGAAGCGTTGCCGAAAACAACATAGTCTGCCTACTGGATGGAATAGCCGAACAGATTTTTTTGATATCAGGAAGAAACCCCATATCTAACATTCGATCTGCTTCATCCAAAACAAGAACTCCAACCTTATCTAAACGTAGTTGCCTCTGGTTTAAAAGATCTAGAAGCCTTCCAGGAGTAGCAACTAAGACATCCACACCCCGCGATAAAGCACGTATTTGTAAAGCGGGTCTAACACCACCGTAAATTACTGTCTGTTTGATTTTAAGGTGGCGCCCATAAACTCGAAAGCTTTCACCAATCTGAACAGCCAATTCTCTGGTTGGCGCAAGAATTAAAGAGCGAACACCTTTTGAGTTTACAGCTTCCGGATTTTGCCCTAGCCACTGCAGAATCGGTAGAGCAAACGCTGCTGTTTTTCCAGTTCCTGTCTGAGCACACCCCAATAGATCTCGACCTTTTACAAGATAGGGAATAGCTTGCTCCTGTATAGGCGTAGGCAGAGTATATTTTTTTTCATGAAGTGCTTTGCAAATAGGATTAATAAGATTTAAAGCTTCAAAACCCGTTTGCACTGATTGAATAGATGAGTTTGCTAACATAATTTCCTTTTTTAAGTAAAAATAAATGGGGACTGACACATGCGTGCACAACCATTCAAGCTTGGTCGAGACAACAAGCACCGTCTTAATAAATGTGATTGACTTTTAATCGTTGAGAAAAATGGAGGGAGGGGAGGAAGTTAAACTCAAACAAGGATCGTATTAAGATCCGCATCTCTCAACCTAAAAGGAAAAGCTCTCTTCTATATCAGCACCACTAATTCTCCTGACGGCTTCAACCAACAACCGAAACTTAATAGTACCCCAACTAAGAGCACAATGCCAACATTAAATTGATGACAAGATGAAGGCCTTTTAATATAAAGTCTTTAAGTACTTTATTCCCTGAGGCTTTGGCCATCTTGATCGGTAAAGCCAT
>JAPYPK010000063.1 GCA_029937655.1 Nitrospinaceae bacterium | reverse complement strand
TCTTTATTTTCCCAATCCGGGAAATCGATCTGGATCGCTTCGATTACCATTTCATCACAAATACTTTCCGGGTCATCCACCCAATTGTAGGTCGGAAACTTACACAGTGGACAAGGCGATCCCTGCAGATGGATATAGTCTCGTTCCTCCTCTGAGATATCAACATCATCTACATACTTACTCATCAACGACTCGAGGTCGGTGGCCATAGACAACAACTCTTCGTGCGTAAATTTTTCAGCTTGCCAAATCCCCTCGAAAATACCCCGTCGCTGCTTCTCTGGTATTTTTCTGTAGAAGTTATCGAACTCTCTATAGCGGGCCTCCCTGGGCATGGTGGAAATAATTCCCGCTCTAGCCAATCGCGAATCCACGTATATATTCCACAGTAGGCGAAACCGCGCCGTGATCAGGTTTTTAACAGAAGGGTTACCAGGAATAAACGCGTCCTCGTAGTCAAACTCAGGGTCCACCATATCTTTTGCGTGCATGAACTCCTGAATTAGGAAGGCATCTAACTCTTGCGCTTCTTCTGGATTACAAAAACGGCTGGCAAGTACCCGCATCTCTATCATGGGCCTACCAGAAATCCGGTTCAATACGTTCGACCCTTCATCAACTTTGTTGATCGCACGTTTCACATGCACCTCGTTTATCCGCTCCTCAAAATCGCGTACCATGTCGTAAGAAACGACACCATCAGTATCTTCACTGTCTTGATTATCTTCTTGTGGGTTGTCTTCGACTTGGAGGTCGGTATCGGTGGAGGAAACTAAATCTTCGTCAGAGTTCGTTTCTTGTGCGTCATCATCTACAGGGATACCATGGATATGTGCACTTGACTCTTCGAACTCGCTTGGGGTTCCGTCTGCTCCTGAAGCAACGGCGGCAAGTTGTGCTCTTTTGGTTGTACGTTTTCTCTTTGGAATTAGCCCTACAGCTTCGAGCGCTCTTAAAACATGATCACCAAGTTTGAGTCGCTCTATAAAAAATATCTTATTGACCTTCTCGAAGGCAATTTCTCTATCGTCCTCGGGAAGTTCATAGATGGGATCGGCTAAGGAGTGATACTCGTCATACTCCGACCGATACCCAGATCTTTCCAGATGACTGAGGTGTCGAAACGCAGCCTCTTCCATAAGTTGCGGACTATAGATTACTTTCATAGGCGACCTATCAACCTTTCCGTAAGAACACTACCAGAGAACATGAAACAAAGCATACAACGCCCCCTTTATTTAGCCCTAAGATATAGGGAATTTATATTTAATTTCAATGTCGTTGTCAAGGAAATAGAAACTTTTTTTCCAGTGATAAAGCTGAGGAAACCCCCTGAAAACATTAAACTTAACTTAATTAAAATATATTAATCTTAAACACAATCCCATTTGCAACGCAAACAGTTGATTTTAAGACCTTTATACACGCGTTAGCCATCACAACTCTAAACATCCGCCAAAATAGACCCAAGCGCGCTTAATCAAATCTGCGCACTTGAAAGGTAATTTTTTTTTCGAACCCACTTCTTTTATCTACAGGAATTTTCTGACCGCATGTAAATTTTTTCCTAAAAAACACCCGTTATATTTATTCCAAATAACTATCTATTCTGATCAACGGTGTCTTTTACTTTTTCAATTTCCTTAATATTGTTGACTAAGTCTTCAGGGTCTCCAAGTTCTTTACAAATGATTTTTGCCTGATCCAAGTACTTTTCACTTTGTTCTTTCCTGCTAATAAGTAACTCCATACGGGCCACGGTCATAAACAACTGGAGAAGGCTGGCCTTGTTATCAGCCTCCTTAAAACAGTCTATCGCCTTATCAAAGTTAGCCTCAGCCTCATCGATTTGGCCATCCTTAAACTTTAAATTGCCGATGTACGTGTAGTCCTGCGCGGTGCCATTTTTATCTCCTACCTCCAAAGTTAATTTGAGGGCATCACCATAATATTTTTCCGCATCTGTACGGTTACCATTATTAAAACTCAGGTTCCCCATATGGCGATAGTCTGTGGCAATTTCCTTTTTATCGGCTCTTCTCAGAGAGATCTCCAGCGCGGCTTTAAAGTGGTTTTCTGATCTTTCTTTGTACCCTCTACCCAAACAAAGTTCACCTAGGTTCCTGTGGTCAATTTGCTGTTCCCCTTCATCCTTAAGCTCCTCACTGACTTCAAGGGCTTTCTTATAGTACTCCTCTTGCTTATTCCTCGATTTTTTTTCAGCGTAAACCTTCCCTAAAATCCGACTGTCATAGCAAACATTTCGTAAATCTTTAAGCTCCTCGGCTACTTCAAGCGCCTGCAAAGAAAACTTTTCACATAGATCCCAGTCCTCTTTTTGTAAGTATAGATTGCCACGGTTTCTATAATCCTCAGATATCTCATATCTGTTGTTTGCTTTTTTGTTTATCTCCAATGCATCTTTGTAAAATTTATCCGCATTAGCCCAATCTGTTTTTTGCATACTCAGGTTGCCCATATTGCGATAATCTTTCATCAACTCGATTTCGTTTCCGCTTTTCTTGTTGGTTCGTAAAGACTCCTTGATAAGTTTCTCTGCTACATCAAGCTTGCCCAGCATCAAAAGTACATTAACTCGGTTGGCGTAGAGTTCTGCTAATCCCTCAGTGTCGTTTTGCTTTTCTTTAATCTCCATAGCACGACCAAAACATTCTTCAGCGCCTTCTAGATCATTTTTTTCTTTTAGAATACTTCCTAGACTATCCAAGGTAGCACCAAGTCCAGCCTCATCTTTTAGTTTTTCTTGTAGGTCTGCTGTTTCCCGCATCCTTGATGCCGCCTGATCCATATTTCCTGCCATGAAATAGAGATTACCTAATTCGCTTAGGACCGCCAATCGAGACTCGTCGTCTTTCTCCAGCTCTGGCTTTTTTAGTTCACTCAACAACTCTTCTTGCCTACGGTTTATATACTCAGGTTTTCCCATGAGGTAGACCAGCTTGTCCTGAGCCTGTTGCAATCCTTTCGTATCCTGCATGGCTTCGTATAACGCAATAACTCGGCTAAGAAATATCTCTGCATTTTGCAGGTTGCCTTGCTTTAAATAAATATCCCCTAAGGACTCACACTGCTGGGCTATGCCGGGTCTATTTTCCAACTGTTCCATAAGTTCCAGCGAGTTTTCGAACTGAACCCGAGCATCATCATAATTTTCCTGCAAGAGCCTTACATTACCTAGGTTGGAATAACCTCGGGCCTCCCCTAAGATATCGCCTAACTCCGCCATAACCCCTAAAGACTGGTTGTAGTTATCCCAAGCTTTATCCAAGTCCTTTTTATGTAAATAAATATTACCCAAGCTACCCAGTAAATAGGACTGGCGACGCTTGTCCTTCCCTGCACCAATAATTTCCAATGCACGTTTACAATATTTTTCAGCTTTATCGAATTGTTCCGGTTGACCGGAATATCCAAGCTGCAGGAGAATCCCAGCCAAGTTACCCATGCATATTCCCGCCGAGTTTTCATCCCCTAGCTCTTCAAACAACTCGATAGATTTGGAAATCGTATCCGCCGCCTTTTCTATGCTCCCTCCTTGATAATACAGTTCTTCAAGCTCTTGATACTTGGACAAAACTTCCCGTTTTTTCCCTTCTTTTCCCAGGGATTCTATTTCCTTGAGCAACTTTCCTTCCTTACCCTCTACGTATTTAGGATGTTTTTGCAAAGAAGCTAGCTTATCCTCAACCTCCTGGACTCGTTCTTTATTCTTCTCAGGGTCAAGTAAAGTTTTCGCACGGTTGAAATAATCTTCTGCCTTCGCCAGGTCTTCCTTCTTGAGGTAAACGTTTCCCAAGTTTTCGTTGTAAATACTTTGGCCTTCCGCATCGTTAGCCGCTTCAAGAAACTTCAACGCTTTTTTATAAGTTTTCTCAGCCTCATTCAGGCTACCCTTATAGAAAAGAACACTCCCCAGATTACCTAGAGAACTCTCGATTCCTCGAATGTCATTTGCTTTTTCCATATATGTCAATGCTTTGCCATAGTACTCCTCAGCCTTATCTAGTCGACGACTTTGGAAACAAAGGTTACCAAGGTTTCCTAGCACATACGCTTGGCCCTCCTCGTCTCCAGACTGCTTCATATGCGTCAGGGCCTGAATAAAGTTGGATTCTGCCTCTGGCAAATTATTCTGCTTCAAATAATCCAACGCAATTTTTTCAAACTTTCTTCCTTCTTCAGTCTCCGCCATTGGGATTGCCTTTTGATGATTGTTTCATTATTAAAGATTAGCCCCAAACCACAAACGAAAGATTCGATCGAGCGGTCAGAAGCCAACTAATTGTTTTTAAGGGTTAAGGTTTAAAAATTATAAAGCCTTCGCTTTTCTCTGTCAAATTTCCTCACTTATTAAAAAAACCAATAAAACACTTAAAAAAAAGAGCTTAAGATATTAATGGAGGAGAACTCACTTGAACTTGCACTATGGTAGGCCTCACTAATTATTCAACTTGGTTCTATAGATTTGCGTTGTGTGGCACCGCAAGGGTCAAGTACTTGCCTTTTTCACCATAGAGGACACCCATTTTTTCCAACTGTAGAACACCTTTTTCAGCCGCTCCTTCTTCCGCGCCCAACTCTTGGACATGTTTTTTGATTTGATCCATTGTTTTTGGAGATTCATTACAAAAAACTATGATCCAAGCGGGAGACCCTTCAAAGCGATTTTTGTTTGGATTCCCAATAGACCTTTCATCGTACACAGTAACGAAGTTCATGGACTTTGTGAAAATTAGGTAGGGTAATTCATCTGACTGGTGTCTCCGTTTCCACTCTTCCGCCGTGTCAAACAACTCCTTTTTTAACCCCGGGCTAATTTCATTCTTGGTAGTGAACTCAAAGTCATAAGCGATTTTAAATAAATCGATATCTTCAGAATCGTAAACATAAGAATAGGCCTCGCCTGGCCCTGTTATCGTAACCCCATACTCTTCTGGGCGAGTATAATAGGGGCTGAACCTTTCAAGCCAAAGATCTCCAACACACTCGGGCGGTGGCAGGTGAAACAAAAGTTTGATCAACTGGATTTGCTGGTGATAATCTTCATCGGTCTCTCCTGGGAATCCGATAAGAATGTTCCAGTTGACCTCCACCCCATAATACATCGCCCACTTCATGCACAGAATATTTTGTAACGGGCGCACCCCTTTATCCATCTCCATTAATTGGTTCAGGCTAAAACTTTCGATCCCCGGTTGGATGACATTCGCCCCGCCACGAGCTAACGACTTTATTTGCTGTTTGGTCAAGTTGCTTTTCACTTCCAAAAAAAACTGAAGGTCAAAATTATTGCGGGCCATTTCTCCAAAAACACCTTCGATATATTTCATCTCTAAAATATTATCCACAAGCCGGAAGCGAAAAGAGTCATAACGTTGAGACAAATACGAAATATCTGCATGAACTTGATCCATTGGCTTTGATCTAAATTTCATGGTAGTGGCATTTAGCCCACAAAAAGTGCAATGGTGTTTCTCTCCCCACCAACAACCCCGAGCGGTCTCGTAAAGAATAACTGGGTTTTCCAGTAGTGATGAATCAGGGTCGATTTGTCTTAACTGCTCAAAAAAATCATCATAGTCAGGGGGAGCGTTATCACTAAAATCTTCATGTAGCTCGTCGTTCTCCGTAAACACTATCCCCCCATTACTTCTGTGGGCCACTCCATTTGGAATAGGTTCGTTTTTTTCCAACGATTTCATTAGAGGAATCAATACCCCTTCCGCCTCTCCTGGAACAACAAAGTCAAGCCATGGAAAAACACGAAAATATTCCAACCCCATTTCTGATTCAAAGTTAGCTCCGCCAAACATAATTTTAACCGAGGGGTATTTCTCCTTAATTAGCTTAGCTAATGTCACACTTGCGAGATTCTGGTTAAAGGTCGATGAAAATCCAATAACATCGTATTGACCCCATGAGCCTGTCTCTAAAGCCCATTGAAGAAATTCAGGAACCATTTTTGTTTTGACATCTATCAAAAATTCGCGCGGACGGTCAATGGACTGACACACATCATCAATATGGGAGTCGAAATGGTTCAAATAATCTAGATTTTTAGGGTTTGTCCCAAACAGAAGGTGCGAAAAAAGCCATTCGCCGACCAGAAACCTTTTTTCACACAGTTGATTATAGACAGGCATCCCCAACTGGTGAGCAAAGTGCAAGTTCAAATAATGACTCTTAACCCCACAGCCATATGATTTTAATAACGTTGAAAGGGTTCCCAGTTGAATGGATGGATAAATATGAAACCCAAATGGCATGTTTATCAAAGCAATATTTAGTGGCATAAAAATATTGTAACAACTAACAATTTGTTGAAAAGGTTTTTATCGTCTTATTTTTTAATAAAAATCAACCTAACAGGTTTTATTGACATAACAAGATGGAGCTTTCTATAATCGACCCTTCATTAATCTGACAAGAGGGACTATCTCGTGCTGGAAAAAAAAATCCAATTGGCCCTGTCGCGTCCAGGGTCTTTTTCATTTTATGATAACGAAACTTTGGCTGAGTCTATCCTTAAAAACTTAGCTTCATTAAATTCCACCAAACAAAATAGCGCAACCATTTTCCACGATGGAGATGTTCCTAACACTGCCAACACCCGAGTCAAAATTTACAAAACAGGGCACATGGCTTTTTATAACGACGATGGTCGTCGTTTTTTGGGGACTGACCCTGGAGGGCACCCTTTGCATGAAGCAAAATGGAGCAAAGACCCAACAACGGGTGAAACCTACCTTGAATTGGCGCGCATGCAACTTGACTCATTGCAGTGGGTTGGCATTAAACCCCAATCTCGCACCTTTGAATCACAGATAGATATAAAGGGTCAACCGGGATGGGAAGATATGACTTTGGATTTTCTCCGTGAAAAAGCGGCAGAAGTCTGGCGAGTCCCTGTTTCAGAAGTTAATTATTTTTATAAGGAGGATAGCTTAGTTCCTCTTGGAGATGGAAAGTACAAAGTAAAACTGACAAAAGATTCCCTTTATGCCCTACCGGATGGAAACTTTGATGGACGAAAAATATTTTTAAGTTTTTTATCTAAAGTTAACTGGGCGCGGTTGGATATTATTCCCGTTGTTGAGTTATTCCAGTCTACTCTCCCAGGCAGCGGTGGAGCTGTCTTCGAATTCATTTGGGGAATTTACGAAGACCAATCACGAGAGGAACCGCTAGATACTCTTCGCTATCGTGGACTGCCAACCTACCCTTCTCAGGGTGCATACAATATCTTCGCATCCTTTTTCATACCCAAGGCACCCGGAGAAGAAAAAGACATCTTTCGTATTTTTATGGATACGAAACGATCCCATGAGGTCACCTGGTCCCCACAACCCAACCCTCCATGGCGATACTTTGACCATAAGTCAAAACTTTGTCTTACAATCCATGATGGGCACCTTTATAAGGTTACCCGTTACGATGAAACCAACCCCATACCTTACGTCAACAGTTCGATAGGCGGGAAACCATCCTGTCAAAGAGAAATACAAGTTGGTGTTAATTTTCTTACCCTGATAGACGGTCAGGAGAGAAAAGAATTTTCATTTCACCCCGACTGGAAAATTTTACCACAAACTGATTTACCTGCAAAAATCCCAGAACATCCCTTCAATTGGAAATGGTTTTTTAATGGTTTTCCCCCACAAACGGATAACATTAAATCGATTTACACCGTCCCCCTATATCCTGAAGGAAAAGCAGAAATAGACGAACCTGCTCTACAACCGCTGGCATTAGATCAAATCATTTACTACATGGAGATGGCACCGGGAATGCCTGCTAAACTGGAAAAGGTTGAGCGTGTACTGGTTCATACTTTTGATATGTCTATAGCAGGATGCATCGATTGCACTCATGAGCGAGAATACACCGTTTTATTCAGCGACCCTGAACTTGCACAAAAAAATGCACACCAATTATGGGATTATGCCGCGAAAAGAAAAGAACTGGACAACTTAAAAAAAGTTTCTTTTCTTCCGGAGAAAGAACATTTAGAAGAAGTCTATAATGATAAATACGGAATGGTTTTTAAATGGATTCCTATGTTTTATTTTCAAGACCGAGGAGTATGCGAACAGATTTTAGCCTCATCGGTCCGGGCCCTTCTACCAGATGGCATTTTGTTTTTAGTGGGTCCCCGAGCAATTAAAGGGCTGTTTGATCATTACGGTTTGGATTGTCTCTATGGCGATCAGATAATGAATATGCCTTTTTATAGACAACACCTTAAGTTGTGCCCAGAAAATCTAATTAACCAGGACATCACAGTTTTTCTAACTGAGAAGCGTATCTCGTCGGAAACCAAAAAAGAATCCGAAGCCGAGGTATCCATACCTTCATCCGATTCTGAAACAGAACCACAGGTAAACAAAGCTCCAGAACCCATTATTCCGTTACGCAATTTTGATCGAGAGAACTAATATACAAAGCTTAAAAATAAAATTTGGTCTATCAGCCTCCTTCAGGCCTT
>JAPYPK010000062.1 GCA_029937655.1 Nitrospinaceae bacterium | reverse complement strand
CAGTCACCATTCTGATAATACTCTTACCAAAACTGACAAAACAGCACTGAGACTCCTAGCTGAACATTTATCTAACGTATCCGAAACCTTGTGCCAGTGTGGGTAATCAAAGTCAATTAACACAACCGAAGGTATGCCCAGCCTAGCGAATGGAAGATGATCATCTTGGATTGTGTATTTACTTTTATCATTAAACTGAAAACTATTTATCCGCTTAGCTACACTATAAATACGATCTAAGACCTTCGGACCACTAACCATGGAATGAGTCTCTTTGAAAATCTCAAGATCTGTATCTCCAACCATATCAACGATAATTACTGCTAGCGGCCAATTTTTCTGCAAAGTTTTTCGAAGGTAGCCAGCGTGATGCTTAGAACCAAGAAACATTTCACCCGTACCACTTCGGCCAAAATCCTCACCATCGAAAAACATGAGACGAACTGGTTGGATTACAGGGTATTCTTTTAAATACCGAGCAAGCCCCAAAAGAACCGATGTCCCTGAGCCTCCATCATTAGACCCAATTATGGGATGGGTTTGTAATATAGGGTCCGATTCTTGATCTGCAAAGGGACGTGTATCATAATGAGCTCCTAGTAAAACTGACTGACCTTCTGCTTTACCATGAAAAACAAATTCAACATTGATCATCTGCCTCTGACCGCCACCATGTTGTTTGACAAAGAAAGAATGTTCTATAACCTCATCTGCAAACTCTGCTCCTACACTCCTTATCAATCGTAGTGTTTTGCTATACCCTTGTGTTCCAACATACCGTGGACCGAACCCTGATAATACTTCTAAGTAGCTCCACATGATCTTGGAATACTTTTCCCTAACATTAGACTGTGCATTTACCATCTCAGAAAAACTAAATAAAAAAACTGCCATACTCCAGAGATAGATACAAATGCGGGTGCCACGAACTTTTTCCAAGAATCCTCCTTAAACTTAAGTAAGAGTTTAAATTTTAATTTCTTGAGGTAGTATGACCTGACACTCTGAAAACCTTGACAAAGTAGTATTTTATCAGTAATTTTATACCACTTGGATTTTATCAAAAAACATGAAAATATTTTTTTAAAATACCTTAAGTTATACAGCTAAAACCCGATAAATTAATTAGCATGTTGGCCTTGAAGTAAGCTGTGGAGGCAAAGGCCCTAGCTGAAAAAATAACTTAAAAAGTTACAACAACTTACAACAAGCTAGGTATAGTTATGGAAATTCCTGGAAATGATTTTAAAGTCAAAGGGAAAGCAATTCAGGACCAGATCAAGGTCACCGGAGAAAAAACGGCTAAAGCAGATGTTTCTGGTGCCACTTCCGGTGCTAAAGGAGCTCAGGGTGGCGAGCATATCGCTTTATCTTCAAAGGCTAAGGACATACAAAAATCTCACGAAGCCGTTAAAAACTCTTCCGATATTAGAGTGGATAAAGTTGATAGAATTAAGGCCTCAATCGCCGAGGGAAGCTTTCACGTTGACAGTCACGAACTAGCCGGAAAAATCTTGAAAGATATCATAGTTGAGTCTAAGTTCCTCGACTAACTTAGATTAAACCTCAATACGAAGCCCTCAGGCTAGCTTTTAAAGTTACTTTGACCCACTTTTTGTGGGGTTATGATTTAAGTTTTGTCACGCCTCCAAACCTACCAATCTTCCTAGGAAGCCCGTTTCAATACTGTTTTTTATCTGTGGAAGCTATTTGACAGTCAATGCTAGTGATCAGGCTCAATACTGGTGGGGCAAGAAGAAATGAATTGGTTAAGGCGTGTGATTAAATCATTTACGTCCATACCGTGCATCAATGCCCCGTTTTCGAGCGTATCGAATTTGACAGCAAAACAACTACCACAACTCATCTGAAGATCATTGAAAAACTTCACAGTCTCCGGGCAAGAGCTGATTATCTGTTCAATGGTGGTCTGTTTTGTGATTAACATATTTTTTCCAAAATTACTTGCCCCAATTTCGCCTGTATGCTAGCATCAACCTTCTCGTGAAACAATCGGTTTTGTGTATCTAAGGAGTAAATGAATGGCTAAACGATGTGATGTATGTGACAAAGGACCTCTTTTTGGAAATAATGTCAGTCACGCAAACAATAAAACCAGACGCCGGTGGAACCCAAATCTCAAAAAAATAAAAGGACAATATCAAGGTTCCGTAAAAAACATGAAAGTCTGTACTCGATGCCTAAAGGCAGGAAAAGTAATAAAGGTAATTTGATCGTTTCATTTGTGTCTCGATCAAAGTTCTCTCTTTAATTAAAACGACTCTATCCTAAGCTTCTTGTTTGCCTACTCCCTATTTTCCCCCACACGGTTGTCCTCGACCCGATTAACCTGGATAACCCCAGGTACTTTAGCCACCTCCGAAAATAACTGTTTCAAATGCTGGAGGTCATTTACTTCAATGAAAAAATCAAAATTAGCCCTTTGGTCGGATCCTTGGCATATATTGGCGAGTGTAATATTAATATCACATGAAGCTAAGACACGAGTTATTTCTGCCAATTGGCCAGGTTTGTCTTCGGCTATAATTGAAATGCGGACAGAATGCGCCGCCTTAGCGTAATCTCCCCAAACAACATCAACAAATCTTTCAGGTTCGTTCCCCAGCGATTGAAGGTTGCGGCAATCAATGCGATGGACCGTTACTCCTCGTCCACGGGTGACATAACCAATGATGGAGTCTCCTGGAACAGGGTGGCAGCACTTGCTCACACGTAAATGGATATCATCATCAAAACATTTCAGGCTGGCAGCTCCAGCCAGATCAGGAGCCTTCTCACGTAGTTTTACTTGGTCGGCTTCTCTTCGCTCCTTCTCCTCAATTTTTCCCCTAGGCAAAAGTTTAACAATTAGCTGATGAGTTGAGACTTTACCCAAACCAATACTTCTTACCAAACTCTCAAGATTGGCAAATCCACTTGAGCGAAGTACCTCGTTAAAAAATTTTCCTTTTAAAATTTCCGAGGGATCGACTTTATATTCCGCCAAACTCTTACGCAACATAGCCATACCCAGGCTAAGACTTTTCTCTTTTTCAACAGAGTTGATAAAGTGTAAAATCTTACTTCGAGCTTTAGATGTTTTTACAAATGTAAGCCAATGCCGATTAGGCTTCTGAGTTTTATCTGTTTTTATTTCAACCCGATCACCATTCTTCAGTTTATATTGCAATGAAACTATTTTCCCATTGATCTTGACTGCTGAACAATGGTCCCCAATATCAGTATGAACCGCATACGCAAAGTCCACTGGGGTGGACCCGCGTTGTAGAGGAACAACACGACCTTCTGGTGTAAAAACGTAAACTTCATTTGAAAACAAATCCACCTTAAAAGAGCTTATGAATTCTTTTGGATTCGTAAGCTCTTTATGGGTTTCCAAGAGATGACGAACCCAAGTCAACTGCTGAACCATAGATTTATTTTTAAGTTTCCCTTCTTCCTTATATTGCCAGTGAGCAGCGATTCCTTCCTCGCAAACCCTGTGCATTACTTCAGTCCTAATCTGCACTTCCACTCGTTCTCCTTCGGGACCAATTACTGCAGTATGAAGAGATTGGTATAGGTTTGGTTTAGGCATCGCGATGTAATCTTTAAACCGGCCGGGAATGGGCTTCCATAGTGAATGGACCTGACCCAAAATTGAATAGCAATCTTTCAGGGAAGTTGTTAATATCCGTAACCCTGAAAGATCGTACAAATCGTTAAATTCAATCCCTTGTTGTTCCATTTTTTTATGGATACCGTATAAATGTTTGGAGCGCCCGACCACCTTCGCGGTAATTCCCGATGTCACCAATTCTTTTTCTAAAATAGTCCGAACTTTTTCAACATAGGACTCTCGTAAATTCTGACCACTAGCCAATTCGACACGAATCGATTCATGTTCATCGGGCATCATGTACATGAACGCGCCATCCTCCAACTCATCTTTCATCCATCCGATACCCAAACGATTAGCAATGGGAACGAAGATGTCTAGGGTTTCACGTGCTATACGCTGTTGATCACCCGAACTAAGCGACCCGAGAGTTTTAATGTTATGCGCTCGATCGGCAAGTTTAATTAAGACCACACGAATGTCCTCTGACATGGCGAGGATCATCTTCCTGTAATTTTCAGCTTGGCTTTCTTCTTTACTGGAAAATTGAATTTGACTGATTTTGGTAACACCTTCTACCAAATGATAAATCTCGTCACCAAAAAAACTTCGAAGCTCTTCTGCTGTTAGGAGGGTATCTTCAATCGTGTCATGTAATAAACCAGCAGCAATAGTCTGCTCATCCATTCTCAATCGTGTCAGATTAAACGCAACCTCGAGAGGGTGGGAAATATAAGCTGCGCCTGAACGACGGTGCTGATTCTGGTGAGCCTTGGCAGAATAAATATAGGCGCCCCATATGATATCTAGGTCCGCATTGGGATGATAACTTTTTACCGCAGTGGCTATGTCTGCCAGATTCATAAAAAAAACCCATTTTTACATTTCTACTCACCCTCACATAGTCTCAATCGCACAACCATGGACTAATTAATTGTTTTTGCTTGCGTTGCGCTGTTTCAAGAGTATAACCCTGATCTACCCATGTCAAATTTACTTTTATTAGGCCGCCTTTTATAAGTAAAGTACATTTACTTGTCTTAAGCCTATTCGCTAAACACCATTTAATAGCACTATAAATATTTTGCCAAAGAACATACATACTCTCCCACACACAATAATCATACTTGGCCTAGTAAACTAATGAGCGGCAAACCCACAGCAGTAAAAAAAAAATCCCTCGATGATCCACTCCAATTCATCAAGGGCGTCGGACCCAAAAGAGCTGACCTTCTAAAAAAAATCAATTTGGAGACTGTTTCCGATATTTTTTTTTACCTTCCGTTTCGCTACGAAGATCGAACCCAGGTAAAAAAAATCATCGAACTTGTTCCTGGTGAAACAGTTTCCTTCTTCGGAAAAGTTATTGATGCAGGAACCATTCGCATTGGACGCCGCAGAAAAATATTCGAGGCCTTAGTGCAAGATGACAGTGGCTTTGTCCGTGTCAAATGGTTCCAGTTCAATGAAACTTACATGAAAGAAAAAATAAAAGCAGGTAGAGAAGTAATCTTTTCAGGGAAACCTACCCAAAACAAACGAGGCGGCGGACTCGAAATCATTCACCCAAATACTGAAATTCAATCAGATGAAAGTTCAGAGTCACTAGAAATTGGCCGTATCGTTCCTGTCTATCATTCGACCGAGGGCCTGCACCTGAAGTCTTTAAGGACAATCATGAAAAACGTAGTCGATGACTATAAAAATTTTATCGACGAGTTTCTTCCAGAAAAAATAATAAAACGGTACAAACTCCTCACTAGGAGCAAAGCTCTTCAAAGGGTACATTTCCCCCCTAACGATGCCTCGATCAAACTTCTGGAAAAATTTCAAGATCCATCTCAAGTAAGGTTGATCTTTGAAGAATTTTTTCTACTCCAACTTTCTTTAGCGTTAAAAAAAAGACGCCTAGAAGTTGAGGAATGCGGGCAACCATTTAAAACTCGCGGAGAAATTATCCGCAAATTTCTCAAACTCCTAAAGTTTGATTTGACCCAGGCGCAAAAAAGAGTACTCGGAGAGATCATGAACTACTTGGAAAGAAATGAACCAATGAACTTGCTCCTTCAGGGCGATGTGGGAAGTGGAAAAACCGTGGTAGCTCTAATCGCTTTGCTCACAGGAGTAGACAACAACTGTCAAGCTGCACTTATGGCCCCAACCGAACTTCTAGCTGAACAACATTTTCTGAGTATCCGCCCATTCTGCGAAGCTTTAAATATAACAATAGCACTTGTCACCAGTTCTGGAACCGCTAAAGAAAAATCTCTAATACGTAGTTGCATTGCAAATGGAACAACACAAATAATTGTCGGCACCCACGCTCTTATTCAAAAGAAAATAGAGTTCTCAAAGTTGGGACTAATTGTTGTTGACGAACAGCACCGATTCGGGGTGTTGCAAAGAGACGCCCTAAGCAAGAAAGGCCTGACACCACACGTTCTTATCATGACAGCAACACCGATTCCTCGCTCTCTAGCGCTTACACTTTATGGTGACATGAATGTTTCATTCTTAGATGAGTTCCCACCCGGACGAATACCTATTAAAACTAAACTCTTTTACGAAGACGCCCGTAACAGCGCATACACTCTCTTAGAAAAAGAAATTAAAGAAGGCCGTCAGGCTTATGTAGTGTGCCCTCTCATTGAAGAGTCTGAGTCTATTGACTTAAAAGCGGCAATTGATGTTAGCGAAGAGTTGAAAAACAGAAGACTGCCTAATTTTAAAATCCAACTCATCCACGGAAAACTTAAAAAAGAAGAACGACAAAAAATTATGGCTGAATTTAAAAATGGGTCAATAGATGTGCTAGTGGCAACAACAGTCATTGAAGTAGGGATAGATGTCTCCAATGCAACTGTTATGCTAATCGAACACGCTGAAAGGTTTGGCCTCGCGCAACTTCATCAGTTGCGTGGGAGAGTTGGACGTGGAAAATATGCGTCAAAATGTCTTCTTATTTCCAGTCATGCCCTAACTGATGATGGAAAGGCCAGGCTAAATGCAATTGTTAAATCACGAGACGGGTTCTCAATTGCCGAGGAAGACTTGCGCATACGGGGACCAGGAGACTTTACCGGCACACGTCAATCGGGAATACCTTTATTGAGGGCCGGGAACCTATTGCGAGACATAAAACTATTGGAATTATCGAGGCGCGAAGCATTCGATCTTATCGAAAAAGATCCTCAACTGGAGGCACCCGAACACATAAAGCTAAAAGATACTCTTCATTACACTTTTGGGAATCAGGCAAATCTGATGAAGGTTATCTAAAAAATGACCATTAGCGCAAGACAATGAAAATAAAATATCTCAAAAGGATCTTTTGACACGGCATCTCTAAAAAACATGAGTACCGGTGTCATAGTAATTCATTATCAAACTTGGTTTACACCATGAACTTAGCGACCAGATTAAAAGGTGACCCGAAGTTGTTTTGGGAAATGGTAGTTCTGGCCAGCATATATGGGGCCTATGCGGTCCTTAATATTTGCAGGACAACTGTTGTCATATCAAGCCCAGCTATGCTAGACGATCCAGAGTTAGAACTCACTAAAACTATGTGGGGAGCTATTCTTGGTTGGGGAACTGCGGGAACCCTGGTCGGAAAACTTACAACTGGAGTTATGGCTGACCAATTTGGAGGACGTAAAGTGTTTCTTATTTCCATTGGTTTTTGCATGTTGGCTACTGCAATATTTGGCATGGTGTCCAAAGTCTTTTTCTTCTCGATTGCGTTTTTTATTGCCATGCTTGCAAAGTCAGCAGGTTGGCCTTCCATGGCAAATCTTATCAGGAGCTGGTATCCAAAGTTTTGGCGTGGACGGATCTGGGGTATTCTTTCATCAAGTTCGATGTCAAGTTCTCTTTTCACATCCATGGTAATGGGAAGTTTGCTACTCGTAATTTCGTGGCGCTGGGTAATTGCCTCATCTTTACCAATAGCAGGAATATTTATCATACTTTTATTTTTCTATCTCAAACAATCCCCTACGGATGTTGGATTCGAAGCCATGCCATCTGTAAGCGGAGATGACAACGAAAATAACCCAAAAACAACTCACCACCTTGATAATGCGTCTCTAGGCAAGGCGCTGATAAGTTTTCTAAAAAGTTCTAGGTTCTGGTTAATCTGCATAAGCATAATGTCTTTGACTATTCTTATGGCTTTTCAAAGCTTTTTACCTCTGTACCTAAAGGAAATGTTTAATCTTTCTCCGGGAAAAGCCGGCATTGCTTCGTCGGTTTTTCCATTGGGTTCGATGTTTTCTATAGTCATAGGAGGTTTCATTTTTGATAAACTTACAAAGAAAAGGCGTATATTTGTGCTTGGTGGTATGATGACTGTAGCAACTGGATGTGTTGTTATTTTGTTATTGCTACCAGAGTCTAACATTCAAGAAACTAGTTTACTCTGGACTGCCTTGTCAGCAATTATGGTTTTCGGCCTGATGATTGCACCCTGTTATTTAATTCCAATGAGTGTGTTTTCTTTGGATTTTGGTGGTAAACATTGCGGTGTTCTTGTGGGCATAATCGATGCTGCAGGATACTCAGCTTCCATGATATTTGAGTTTTTGGGCGGGGCTGTTGTAGATCAAGTCAACGGCTGGCAGCAATTTCTTCACATCATACTAAATGTTTCAATTATTGGAACGATCTCTCTAATTCTTTTTCTTATCATTGATCATCGTGCTCTCTCCAAATCAAAAGGCATCACTTAAAAAGTGATAAATAAAATAACCTCCCCCGCATAAAAATTATGCGGAAAGATCACACGAATTTCCCCCCTAACAAGGCGAAGTTTTAAATAATTATGCGCATTACAACCGCAGATAAAATCCTCGTTGTGGCACTACTTATTTTAAACGGTTGGCTTTTTGCAAACTGGGGAACAGGGTTCAGCAAAGGTGACTGGGTTGTAGTCACAGTCAACCAAATGGTCTAGAAATAATAAATCAGTTCGGTCTGAAAAAGATCGTCTTTCCGCTGGG
>JAPYPK010000061.1 GCA_029937655.1 Nitrospinaceae bacterium | reverse complement strand
TCTCCTGTATTGCTAGCATCACCGGGGATTCGGCACCATTTGCGTAAGTTTGTGGAGCGTTTTATACCTGATTTAGCGGTGTTGTCGCATAGCGAGATTATTCCATCGGTGCAAATCAAAACATTGAAGGTGGTGGACCTAAATGCAAATTAAAAAATATATTGCAAGTAATTATAGCGAGGCCCTGGCCTCTATAAAACAAGAGATGGGAAGTGATGCTCTTATTTTAACAACACGTTCTATCCGTGATCATTCGAAGTGGAATGGAGGAGGGGCGTCTAAAGTGGAAATCACAGCTGCCATCGATCCCGCAACAAGCACTATTGAAAACGGGACAAAAGTAATGGAGCCAGAAACTATTTCAGAGTTTTCCAGTTTGAATAATGCTGAGATCGAGCCAGACATAAAGTCACTGATGTATTCACTTCTTAGTCAAACTGAACGTGCACAGTCTTTAGGTATAAAGAACCACCAACTTGATCTGTTTTCTCAGTTAACGAAAAATGGGTTGAACGAAAAAATCATCGCCAAAATTTTTTCAAAAATAACTCTTTCAGGTGAAGGTGATAATGCTGTTTCTTTAAAGGATAAGTTTATAAAAACCATGAATCGGGTGATTGTATGTAAAGGTGGTGTAGAAACTTCTAAGGATAGTCTACCTAAAAAAGTGGTTCTTGTTGGTCCAACTGGAGCCGGGAAGACGACCACGATTTCTAAGATTGCTGCTGACCTGATTTACCGACAAAAAAAGAAAGTTGCACTTGTGTCGTTAGATACGTTTCGTGTCGGCGGTATAGAGCAACTGAAAATTTACGGAGATATTATGGGTGTTCCTGTGGAGACTGCTCAGGACCGCCCTGGTTTGAAAGAGTGTATGACACGCCATTCCGACAAGGATGTTGTTTTGATTGATACGATGGGTCGGTGCCACCGGGACCATAACTATTCAGCTCAATTATCTAAAGTGTTTGAAGGATTGGGTGAAATGGAGACGCACCTTGTTTTGAGCGTAGTGTCTAATGAAAAACAGTTCATGGAATCCTACAAACAGTTTTCTCCGCTAGGGGTCAACCGTGTGCTATTCACCAAGATAGACGAAGGATTGAATTTTGGTTCTATGGTTAATTTTTCTTTACGGACTCGGCTCCCATTTTCATATTTGACCACGGGTCAACGAGTTCCGGAAGATATTGAAACTGCTGTTCAGGACAAGGTAATTCGTTTGATTTTTAACTGAAATAGGGATAAATTGAGGGCAATATAGTGGTTACAGGAAACCAAGCAAGGACCTTAAAAAATATAGTTTCAAGTAAAATGAAATCTTCTTCCCTAAGAGTATTGGCTGTCAGTAGCGGTAAGGGTGGCGTTGGTAAAACGAATATCGTTGCTAACCTGGCATACGTTCTCTCCAAACAGGGTAAAAAAGTTCTTGTGGTAGATGCAGATTTGGGTCTGAATAATATAGATATTCTTTTGGGGCTTAATCCAAATTTTCATATAGGGCATGTATTATCTGGGGAGAAAAACGTTCAGGATATTATCACCGAGGGTCCGGCAGGTATCCACTTGCTTCCAGCTGGGGGCGGATTGCAAGAACTAACCCAACTCGATGACGAAAAAAAAGTAGTGCTCATGGAGGAATTGGATCAGGTCAGCAGCGGGTACGATTTCTTGATATTTGATACGGGTGCAGGGATATCTACGAACGTTACCTACTTTTGTAGTGCGGCGCATGAGATTCTACTAGTTGCTACGACTGAACCCACGTCCTTGACAGATGTTTATGCGCTTATCAAAATACTACATACGAAACATGCACAAAAATATTTTCGCGTTATAATAAATTTAGTTGCTTCGGAATCAGAGGCTCGACTAATTTTTAGAAACCTCACGGCAGTTGCAGATAGATTTTTGCCAGACGTTTCCGTTGAGTACCTTGGATATATTTTATCGGATCCGGTTGTTACTAAAGCAGTTCGGCAACAAAAAGCATTTTCAGAATTATACCCTCACTCTAAAGTGACTCAGTGTATTAATCGATTAGTTCAAAAAATGGTGAGCGAAAAGAAGTCTGTGGCGGAGGAAGAGCAGTCCACTTTATTTTGGCGTACGGCGTTCACAGTCCAATGAATGATATTATTGTCAATAAATGGGCCATGGGATTGGCTGTATTTTCATTTGGTTTTTTGAGTATTGGTAGTTTTTTGTTTGGAGCGACGGCTACTACTTCGCTCTTGAGAGGTTTGGGTGGAGGAGTTCTTTTCGGTGCATCATTATGGCTAGCAGGACTATTGGTTAATGAAGAAAAAGATGAAATAGAAGGTGACCCTGAGGAAGAAGTTAATGCTGAGGTAGAATCAACTCAAGAGTCAACCCAAAAAACAGCTGCGATTAATCCTAATGCAGTTAAGGAAAAGTTTTTGAAGAAATCTATTGAGCTTGCAGAAAAGGAGAAGAAAGACAAAGAAGAAAAATATAATCAAGAGGCGACTCCTTTCTAACCGAATATTTAACGGACTTTCAGAGTGAGCAAACCAAATGGCCATTAAACAGGTAGTAGAAGAAATCGAGATTACGGCTGAAAATCGAGAAGAGGTGATTATACGATATAGTCCGATGATCAAGTATGTTGCGAATCGTATTGCGATGCGTCTTCCTCCTCATATCGAGGTGGATGATTTGATTAGTGTAGGTGTTTTGGGGTTAATGGATGCAATTTCAAAATATGATTCAAGTCGTGGTGCTAAGTTTAAAACGTACGCAGAGTTTAGAGTACGAGGTGCTATTCTCGATGAGTTGCGCGCTATGGATTGGGTTCCGAGGTCAATTAGGCAAAAAGCATCAAGTGTTGATAAAGTGGTGCAATCCCTTCAAGCGAAACTAAGTCGTTCCCCCGAAGATGAAGAAGTTGCGAAAGAAATGGGCATTAGCCTCGAACAATTTCATAACACCCTCAATGAAACGAAAAGTATACCGGTTTTTAGCCTTGATGATCTTGGTATAGCTAAGGATTCAGGCGAGCAGCAAAGCCTTCTTGATTGTTTGGCAGGAAAAGCCGATGCGGATCCACAGACTCAAATCCGTCTGACTGAACTTAAAGAAATTATTGCAAAAGCAATTGATACCTTGCCAGAAAAAGAGAGGTTAATGGTTTCTCTCTACTATTACGAAGAATTGACTATGAAAGAAATCGGTGCCGTACTAGAGATAACAGAGTCCCGTGTCTCCCAAATTCACTCCAAAGCGGTATATCGTTTGCGCACAAAACTCAAAGCGATTATTGCAGAAGAACTGTAAACTCAATTAGAACTTTTTAATAAATTTTTGTTCCTTGTTCTTCGGTAGGGCGTGTCTTCCACCTCCTGTGGGCCCATGTCCATGGGGTCGGCTCGTCGTGTATCGTTTTTTCAATAAACTTTTCGCATGCTTGAGTCCAGGTAACAATATCTTGTTCCTTATGCCCCGTCTTTTTTAGTATAAGTTCAGGTCCGTATTTTACACGATAGGTCCCATTTCTAGTGGGATAACAAAAAAAAGGAATAATAGGAGTTCCGGTTCGATAGCTTAGTCGAGCTAGTGCTCGGGCAGTTGCCGCTTTTTTCCCAAAAAAATCTACAAAAACTCCTCCCTTTGCGGTGTTCTGGTCCATCATGATTGCGATAGCTTCATTGTTTTTTAATGCTCGTACGATCTGTAGCAGGGATTCGTCTCTGTAAAAAATCCCGTTGCCTGAAACAGTTCTGAGTTTTACAGCCACTTCATTAAGGTAAGGGTTGTCAAGTCGACGAATAATAGAATGGAGTTTGCATACTCCTCTGAACCCATGATCTATTCCCATGATCTCCCAATTTCCATAATGCGCAGTCAGAAAAAAAATACCTTTTTGACGCGAAAGACACTTCTCAATCAGGTCAAGACCATTCGGGTCCACTTCTATTAACTGATTTACTCTACCGGGATCCTTTAAAACCCATAAAGACTGTAGTGCTGATAATGCAACCTGAATAAAAGAACTTTTTATAATTTTCTTTTTTTCTTTATTTGACTTTTTATTTCCAAAAGCAATACTCAGATTAATAAGTGCAATCTTTCTTCTTTTTGTTGCCAAACTGTATGATAAATGTCCCAAGATACGTCCTAGTAGAAATATTGATCTTGCCGATAGGTTTTTTAAGAAAAATATTAAAAAAAGGACGACAAAATATTCAAGGCGGTGTCTAACGTTGGTCATGCTTATATTTTTGCTCATAGGTAGGGTCTAACGATGAGGCGATCTTTTAATGAAAGCGGATGGTATGGGTTGATATGGGTTTATTTTTCAGCAATAGCATGTGCCGCGGCATAAGTCTTATCATGGGTAATAGAGATATGGATGTGCTTTAGGTTCAGTTGGTTGAATAACTTTTTTCCATTTCCATGAAGGTTTAAAACGGGTTGACCAGAATTCAACTTATCTACCTCGATATCTTTCCACAATATGCCGCCAGTCAGACCTGTTCCAAAGCATTTTAAGACAGCTTCTTTAACAGTAAAGCGAGCGGCAAAATGCTTTGCTGGGTCGGCTTGGGAATGGCAGTAATCGATTTCATTTTGGGTAAAAATTTTTTTTTTAAAGCGATCTGAATACTTTTGAATAGAATTTTTGATTCGGTCTACTTCTATAATATCAATGCCAGTTCCAAATATCATAGCTCTTATCTTTTTCTAAATTACCAATTTGAATTGTAGGAAGTTAAGGTATGCTTATTTTTTAAGCAAGAATCTATTTCCTGTTGCGTGATAGCTCCATTTCTCAAGAGAGTGGGAGGAGAAAAAGTTGTGTCCACCAAAGTTGAAACTTTTCCTCCAGGAGCAGCTCCCGGGTCAATAACAAGGTCTATATCACTTCCGAAAATATTTAAAACTTCCTCTGCCGTTCGTGTATTTTCTCCGCCTTTTTTGTTAGCGCTTGTGGCTGTCAATGCACACCCGGCCGTTTGAATTAAACGACGTGTCCATTCGTTTCTTGGTAAGCGTATGCCCACTTTCCCGGTATTTGCAGTCAAAACGTCAGGTAATTTGGAGACAGCATTAAAAATTAAAGTTAGTGGAGCAGGCCAAAATTTTTGTATCAATTGATCTGCCTCTTGTGATCGACTTTTTGTCAATTGGGTTATTTGGGATTTAGTTCCAATAAGGATTAGAAGCGGTTTATTATAAGTTCTTGACTTGATTTCAAAAATTCGTCGAATGCCTTTTTCGTTAAATGGGTCGACTCCCAGTCCATAATACGTATCAGTTGGGAAAGCAATGACTCCTCCTGCCTCTAGAATGTCACGAATACGTTTAGAATGATTTATTAATGGAGCATTGGGATCAACCCTAAGAACTTGTCGCATAGTTTGATTTGAGTTTTTTGCTTTTTCTTTCCACTTCTTTGGCTTGATCTTTTTTAAACTTTAATAGTTTTTTTTGAAGATTTTTATCACTTAACGCTAATATCTGGACAGAGAGCATGCCGGCATTTTTTGCTCCGGCTTTTCCAATGGCCATTCCAGCGACAGAAACTCCACCTGGCATTTGAGTGGTTGAAAGTAATGCGTCGAGTCCGTTAAGTGCTGAAGAACTTATAGGAACGCCGATTACCGGTAAAGTGGTCTCGGCAGCTATTACTCCAGCCAAATGTGCTGCAGCACCGGCGCCAGCGATTAAAATTTTAATGCCACGTTTGGAAGCTCCTACAACATATTTCCGTGTTCGTTCTGGAGAGCGATGTGCGGATGATACTATTATTTCATGATTGATGCTAAAATTTTCCAAAACTTTACTAGCTTCTTCCATGACAGAAAAGTCAGAATCGCTTCCCATTAAAATTCCAACAAGAGGTTTACTCAAAATATATTCTCCTTAGATTCATTTTTCTATTTTAACACCGAAAAATCTTGTTACGTATGGGTGGGGGAATTTTCCTGCATCACATTAAGGCTAACCCAAAAAAAATGTAATTTTTAAAATTTCCTTCCTCGCTTTTTTTATTTTAGCAAAATAATAAATTGAAAACAAAATATTGCGTCTTTTTTCTATCATGAAAAGTCTTCAAGAAGAGGCAAACATTTTTTTACGTCCATGCTTTATTTCAGGAAGAAGCATTACGGTTGCTAGAATCATTAGTCCGCATGAAATCCATCCGGTCATTGTTGCCCCCACTTGAGCAGCAGTCCAATAGCCTATGATTGGTCCTATAGTCCCTCTTATTCCTGTAAGGCAGACGTGGACTGACATGTATGCAGATACTTTTCCTGATGGAGCGTATTTGGTTACCCATAGTGCCCAAGCGATACTTCCTCCTGCAAAGGCAAGTCCGATCAATGCCGACCCTGCTCCAATAACCAGTAAGTTTTTGCTGATGAAAAATAAAGCTATTCCGATTCCAAATAAGACATTCAATATCATGCGAAGTACAATGAAGTTCATGCGGTCAAATAGTCGAGCCCAGAAAGGGATAAACAGAAAACGTATTGTTTCTGGAATAACCGTAATTATTAATGCGACAATTACGGGAGAAGCTTGGATCCCATAAGTTGTTGATGCTATGTAATCTACTCTCAGTGGAAGAACCCAAAGATTGGCAAAGCCCATTATAAACCAAGTGAGAAGGACATAACCAAACTCTCTATCGGTAATTGTGTATTTGAAATTACCAAACGGATGACTGTGGGAAGTTTTCTCAATCACTTTTGATGGCATTGAGCTAATAGCCCATGCTTTGGCAAGTGCACATATCCCAACTACGGTAAAGACCCAATTAAAGTAAACGATATTTATTTCTAAGATCAATGAACCGGCGAGTCCAAAAAGTGCAGAAATTGCTACGGTTAGAAGCAATGGTTTTGAAAAGCTTGCGCCACGCTTGTGATGAGGATAGTTATCGCTATATATTGATGTCAAATATGGGATAGTTGCACTTCTGAAAATATAACTAACAGTAATCATTAGGGCATAAAACTCTAAAGAGGGGACCCACGCCCCTATAATAAGGCAGACTGAAGCTAATGCGGAAGGAACTGCACTGCACCAAGCTTTTTTCAATCCTTTCCCGGCGGTATAATGAACCAGTGGAAGAGATAAGACCATTCCTATGAATGGACCAGCAGCAATCAATGATTTTATTCCTTCTCCAGCATTGTAGTAGCGAATGGCTATAAATAGAGCAAAAGTCTGTATGCCAGAACTCATTACGCCCTCAAAAAAACCGCGCCACAGGTCATATTTATAGGTTGTTTTATGGAGTTCAGAGGTTGTTAAAGATGAGTGCTCTAAAGACATTTGCAGTTTCTGCCACTTTTTAATGGGGAGTTATTATTTACCCTAACGGACCGGAATAAACGTAAGGTAGAGAAAAACTAAAAATAGTTTCTTCGTTTATTATAGGAGTTTAAAATGAAGTTGAATTTTAATATGCTAATTAGGTGAGGTTAACCTAATTCGATATAGGGGTCTAGGTAGATTATTTGATCTTAACAATAGGTTAAATTTCAATCAATGTTTAATGATGGAATGGTTCTGCCACAAGCAGAAATTATAGCAATTGGAAATGAAGTTATTAGTGGTCTTATTCAAGATACTAATGGTAGATATTTGAGCAAACAATTACACTTGCTAGGGATTAATACTTCAAGAATCACGGCAGTGGGTGATGATGAGGGTTCTATTACCAGAGTTGTAGAAGGCGCTTTGGAGAGGGTGGATGTAGTTATAGTTACTGGAGGTCTAGGATCAACACACGATGATATTACAAAAGATGTACTCGCCCGAGTGTTCAATTCTAATATGATTATTGACGATAAAGTGATGAACATGCTCGAAGCAACGTTCAATGAACGTCAGCAAAAAGTTCCTGAAAGAGTGCGTAGTCAATGTAAAACCCCCGAAACTGCTAAGATTTTATACAACGAAAAAGGAACAGCGCCGGGTTTTCTTTTTGAACGTGATGGAAAAAAATTATTTTCTCTTCCAGGTGTTCCTTTAGAGATGGAGCACTTGTTTGACAAATATATTCGCCCCGATCTTAAAAAATTGCAAAAAGGGGTGATTGGTCATCGTGTTATTAAAACTGTGGGCTTGACAGAGGCTTCTCTCTGGGAAAAGTTTGGACCAGTCGAGCCATTGGAAAGATTGGCTACCGTGGCATCACTCCCTTCCTATTTAGAGATGAAGGTTCGTTTGTCTTGTTACTCGAAAAGTTCAGAAGAGGTTGAAATTAGATTGAGTAAAGCAGAAGATATGGTTATGACGTCGTTGGGGGAATGGGTCTATGGAAAAGATAATGAGACTTTAGAAGGTAAAGTAAGGGAATTGTTTCTAGAAAAAAATAAAACGCTGGCGGTTGCTGAATCCTGTACTGGTGGTTTGATCGGTCACCGGTTGACACAGACGCCGGGAAGTTCCGATTATTTTCTAGAAGGAGTTGTTGCGTACAGTAACGAGGCAAAGAACAGTCGTTTGGAAGTTTCACCCACTCTGATCCGAAAATATGGAGCTGTGAGCGAAGAGGTGGCACTTGCCATGGCAGAGGGTATACGTAAAACTTCAGGTGCTGATATTGGGTTATCTGTTACTGGAGTTGCTGGTCCGGATGCTAGCAATAATAAACCCGTAGGAACAGTATTTATTGCCATTAGCGAC
>JAPYPK010000060.1 GCA_029937655.1 Nitrospinaceae bacterium | reverse complement strand
TTGTTCACGCCATAAAAAAAATGACAGATTCACAACTATTTAAGTCAATCCATAATTGTGATCCATGGCAGGCTAGTTTTGAAGAATCTCTCCGAGCACACAAGTTTTTAGAGCCTAAAAAAGCTTGGCAAAATCTTACAACTTTATCAAGTCAATCTAACTTTCAACAGTTATTCCCTAAATTTTTTAAATCCTTCATAAAATTTATAGCATCGTCATACAATCCAGACTTAGCTTTAAATAATTTTGAGAGGTTTGCTCAAACAATAAATGATAAAAACTATTTGTACACGATTCTATCTACCTCAACAGAAACTCTAAAATCCATCATAGTTTTATTTTCAGGTAGTCAGGTTTTGACAGATAGTTTGTTGAGCGACCCCTCATTATTTGACTGGATTAATAATTCAAAAATAATAAATAATTCGAGGTCCAAAGATAAGTTAATGCGGGCTTATTATGAATTCTCAGGAGAAAAATATTTAGACAATAACACTCCTGAAATGCTACGAAAATTTAAAAAAAGAGAATATTTACGAGTTGGTTTACGGGACTTACTGGGGAAAACAGACTTTGAAGAAACAGGAAGAGATCTTTCATTTTTAGCAGATTTAAGTCTACAGATTGCATACGAATATGTGGATGAAAAAATGAAAAAAAAATATGGAGTTCCTTACTACAAAGAAAATAACAAAGAAAAAAAGGAAGTTGAATTTACGGTATTAGGAATGGGTAAACTTGGGGGTTTAGAATTAAATTACAGTTCAGATATTGATCTATTATACATATACACTTCAAGTAAAGGGGAAACCCATCCAACGGAAGAGTATCCAAATACGATAAGAATAAGTGTTCACGAGTATTATGCGAAACTTGCTGTATTGCTAACAAAAACAATTCATGAAATCACATTAAATGGAAGTGTGTTTCGTGTAGATCTTGACCTGAGACCAGAGGGAACCAGCGGGGAAATAGTTAATTCGTTGGCAAGTTTAGAAATTTATTATCAATCTTGGGGTCGTCTCTGGGAGCGTCAAGCTTTAATGAAGGCAAGGGTGTCTGCCGGAAGCGAAACTTTGGGAAAAAAATTTTTTGAAATGTTGGAACCATTTGTTTATAGAAAAAATATAGATTTTTCAGCAATACAAGAAATAATTAGTATGAAAGAAAAAATTAATCAAAATATAAAGAAGAAAAAAATAAAGAAAAGAAATATAAAGTTAGGCGAAGGAGGAATACGCGAGGTAGAATTCACGGTTCAAATTTATCAGTTAATATACGGAGGTAGAGAAAAAAATATAAGGGGAGCCAATACGCTAAAAGCTTTGAAGGGGCTTCATGAATTCAATTTAATTGAAAAAAAAGAATACAAACAACTAAAGGAAGCATATGTTTTTTTAAGAAATATAGAAAATAGGGTACAGATTTCATTTGGTCTTCAAATTCACGATATTCCTGAAGATAGGTTCTTGCAGGCAGTTCTTGCCCTGAAAATGAATATAGAAGGAAAATCCATCGAAGAGTTAAGTGATAAATTAAATGATGAATTAACACGACAAACCCAATTTGTAAGTCATGTTTTTTCGGAACTTTTTAAAACAGAACAAAACAGAAAGGTTGGGGGCGATGTAAATAAACTAAGTGAAGTAAAATCGTTAAACGAACAAGTATTAGAAAGAGCATTTTTTCAAAGTAATAAAAATGCGTTGCGGTTTTTAAAAAATTTGAGAGATGGCCAGAAGTTTTCCCATCCAACCGAAAAAAGTATCAGCGACTTTTATAGAATTCTTCCAAAAATTCTAGATTGGTGCGGTAAAGTACCGATGGCAAATTCAGCAGTAGAAAATTTGGTAAAATTTATTGAATCAAGCAAGGCAAGAGAATCATTTTTAGATTTATTTTCTAAAAATAATAAATTTCTAGAATTACTTCTCAGAGTTTTTGGAAGTAGTAATTTAATAGCAGATATTTTAATTAAACAACCTGATTTGGTAGATGTAATAAAGGACGCGGAATCCATTTATCGTTTTAAAAATAAAAAAAATCTTCAGAAAGAAATAAGTCAAACCCTTAAAAGATGCAATACATTTCAGGAAAAAAAAAATAGTTTAAGACGATTTAAGCAGGGTGAAGAGTTGAGGGTAGGGATTCGTTATATAATTGGAGAAGCGGATATAGGAGGAACATTAGCAGATCTGTCCAGCTTGGCAGAAACGCATATAGAAAATTCCTATCAAATAGCATTTAATGAGCAGAAGACTCAGTATAGTAAAGAAAAAATAATTCCGGATAGTTTTGCCATTATCGGGATGGGTAAACTAGGAGGTGGCGAAATTAATTTTAAGTCGGACTTGGATGTGGTTTTTGTGTATGAAGACTCAAAAAATGATTCTTTGTTCGCAGAAAGTGTAGTTCTATTTTATACAAAAATTTATCAGTTAATAAATGAGCTAACATCTCAAGTAACTCCTTCAGGGTATGCTTATAAAATTGATTCGGACTTACGGCCCGAAGGTAAGAGTGGTCTAATGGTAAATTCGATTAAGAGTTACGAAAATTACTACAAAGGAAGGGCTCGCACTTGGGAGCAGCAGGCTATGGTAAGGGCAAGATTTATAGCAGGGAATCCTCAAACAGGTCAAAACTTTATAAATATGGTAAAGAAGTTTACCTATCGCCCAAAGCTTGAATATGAGTCGATTGTAGAAATTTCCAGATCAAGAGAGAAAATGGAAAAAGATTTAGCGGAAGAGGTCACTAAGGGAAGCAATGTGAAATTGGGTTATGGAGGTTTGGCGGATATTGAATTTTCTGTCCAAATTTTACAGATGATGCATGGGGGGAAAAATATTCGCTTAAGAGAAACTAATACACTTTCAGCTGTTGTTCAGTTAGATACTTTAGGTATTATTGATCATAAAGATTCAGAAAATATAAAAAAACACTACCTTTTCATGCGAAATTTAGAGTGTGCTTTAAGAATTCAAAATCTTTCTTTAATGAGTCATTTGCCGAAGGAACAAGAGAGACTTTTAATGCTTGCAAAGTTTTTAAAGTATTCTGGAAAAAATCCCGCTGATATCGTGGAAAAATTTAGAATCGACTATTCTCAAAGTACGAAAGAAATAAGAGCATTTTACAGTAAAACTGTAGATACCCTGTTACGAACCGCTCTCTAAAGAAGATGCTTCTCACAGAACGTATTATTTGCTTTTGCGGTTCTTTTGAAATGAATTGAGCTTATATTCTACACTATCTATTAAAGCTTGCCAGCTGGCTTCAATAATATTTTCTGATACTCCGACAGTCCCCCATTTCGAATCATGATCGCCTGACTCAATTAACACACGGGTTTTAGCCTGCGTACCTTTTTTTTCATCTAGGATTCTCACCTTATAATCAAAAAGAGTCACATTTTCTATTTCAGGATAAAATTTACTCAAGGACTTTTTAATAGCCTTATCCAAGGCGTTAACTGGGCCTATGCCTTCGGCAGCAGAAACTTCCTGTACTCCGTTGACCCGAATTTTTACTGTAGCTTCTGATATAGGTTTCTCGTCTTCACCCCTTTGTTCTACAATCACACGAAAACCAACAAAATCGAAAAAATATTCTTTTTTGCCAAGGGCATCACGCATCAGTAGTTCAAAAGAAGCTTCGGCCCCTTCGTATTGATATCCGAGCTGTTCGAGGGATTTAAGGTTATCCAGTATTGTTTTAATTTTTGGTTCGTGGGCATCAATATCAATACCGTATTCTTGAGCCTTGGACAAAATATTACTTTTCCCAGATAGGTCTGAAATTAAAATTCGCTGGACATTACCGACCAATTTCGGATTGATATGCTCGTAGGTGGCGCTATTTTTTTTTATAGCACTAACATGAACGCCTCCTTTATGAGCGAAAGCACTTTTACCAACATAAGGTTGATGGTTCCAGTGTGCCTGATTAGCAAGTTCATAAACAAATGATGACAAATCTGTCAAAGATTGCATTTGTTCATCAGAAATACAGTTCAAACCTAATTTAAGTTTAAGATTAGGAATTATGGACACGAGGTTTGAGTTTCCGCATCGTTCGCCGAACCCATTTATGGTTCCTTGAACTTGTTCCACACCTGCCTGAACTGCCGTAATGGCATTAGCAACTGCCAATTCCGAATCGTTATGCGTATGAATTCCAATTTTTGTGTTAATAAAGCTTTTTACCAGTGAACACACTTTTCCTACCTCAGAAGGCAAAGACCCCCCATTAGTGTCGCACAGTATGATCCAATCGGCTCCTGCAGATTCTGCTTCCTTAAGGACTTTCATAGCGTACTCAGGATTGCTTTTATAGCCATCAAAGAAGTGCTCTGCATCAAATAATACTTCAGAACAATTATCTTTAAGGTAGCTCACGCTATCTTTGACCATACGTAGGTTTTCCTCCAAAGTTGTGGAGAGAGCTTCGTTAACATGCATATCCCAACTTTTCCCAAAAATGGTAATAACCTCTGTGTTTGCTTCGATCAGATTTTTAATATTCTGATCATTTTTTACATCCTTATTGGGGTGGCGTGTACTTCCAAAAGCAGTAATTTTTGCTTGTTGAAAATTACTACTTTTGACCCGACTGAAAAAATCCATGTCTTTTGGGTTCGATCCAGGCCAGCCGCCCTCAATATATTTTATTCCAAGTTCATCGAGTTTATGGGCGATACGAATTTTATCTTCAACGGTAAAGGAGACATCCTCAGATTGCGACCCGTCTCTTAATGTCGTGTCATAAATGCTTATGGTTTTCATAAAACAAATTTTGAGGTTATCAGATGGATTCGTGGGTAGCCTTTAGGGCACTATTTTTTTAGGCTTAGTCATATTAAATACTTTGTGTAGAACGCGAACGGCAAGTTCACCGTATTTTTCTTCAATAATACAAGATACTCTTATTTCCGAGGTGCTTATCATTATAATGTTTATATTTTCATTAGATAGAGCGCTAAACATTTTTGCGGCAACTCCTGGATGGCTTCGCATGCCAGCGCCTACAATGGAAACTTTACATATATTAGGATCAGCACTAATATCACGTGCTTCTATGAGCTTACCTAGTTCTTGAACTATTTTGGTAGCTTTATTTATATCCTCATTTGTAACAGTAAACGAAATATCCGTATGGTTTTCATCACTGACATTCTGGATAATCATATCAACAGAAAGATTTTCATCTGCGAGTCCAGTGAAAAACTTACTGGCGATTCCTGGTTGATCAGGAACACCTTTGATCGTTATTTTAGCTTGATTTTTGTCGTTCATTATTCCAGATACAACCGGTTGTTCCATACTCGAATCCTCCTCACAGATCAAGGTGCCTTTAGACTCTTCTACTAAAGATGATTTTACGACAAGTGGCATATCGTATTTTTTGCAGAATTCAACGCAACGAAATTGAAGTACCTTTGCACCCAAGCTAGACATCTCCAACATTTCATCGTAAGAAACCCGGTCCATTTTATGCGCATCGGGAACAATGTTGGGGTCGGCGGTATATACCCCATCTACATCTGTATAGATTTCACACCTCTCTGCTTTTAAGGCTACAGCTAGAGCAACAGCAGAAGTATCAGAACCACCTCGTCCAAGGGTAGTAACATCACCATGTTCATTTATTCCCTGAAAACCTGCAACGACAATGACATTCCCATTTTCTAAAGCTCTTCTGGAGCGATCAGTGTCGACTCCTTTGATACGGGCTTTTGTATGAGAATTATCGGTAAGTAAACCTATTTGCCTACCTGTCATGGAAATAGCAGGACACCCGATGCTATCAAGGGCTATACTTAATAAGGCACTTGAAACGCGTTCTCCAGATGATAATAAAAGGTCAATTTCCCTGTCTTTCCCAGTAGAGGTAATCTGTTTGGCCATATCTAATAATTTGTCGGTTTCACCTGCCATTGCTGAAACGACAACCACAATATCAAGCCCTTCTTTTCGCATACGGGCAATACGTTCTGCCACTTTTTTAATTCGTTCAATGCTGCCGACCGAAGTACCGCCATATTTTTGTACCACTAATCTATTCATACGTTTTAATTTATATCAAAAAACATGTTCATCAAATCTGAACCAGATTTAAAATAATTATTTTCCTTATTAAGAATATTTTCATCAAATTTATTAACTGAGGCCGTCTCTTTTTCTCCACTAATCACAAATGGGACTGGTCCATTTTCATACTTTACAGAAACTGCTGAACTGACATGGTTGACAACCACCATCATTTTGATGCCGCTATTTAGGTAAATTTCTTTTGATAGTGGGCCGATTACCTTTGAGTCAATATCTTCGATAGTAAGAATTTTGTCATCAATATTTCCCTTTAGTGAAACTTCTTCTACCCCTGCTACATTAAGGTAGACAATATCCTTGGTCTGCAATTCGTTAATGGCAGCATCTACTTTATTTTTGAAATTGGTTTCAGCAAACCCGGTAGCATCTTCAACTGAAACTACGTTCATATTTGCCGCTTTAGCCATTCCCTGAAAAAGTAGTGATGCGGAAATAAGGGAAGCAGATTTCCCAAACTTATTATCAAATGGAGGAAGAGTTCCTTTTTTACCGTTCCCCCATAACCAGATACTGTTGGCCGAGTCAAGGTTTTCCCGCTTTCGTTTTTGGTTTACTGGATGATTATGCAATATGATTTGGGCTTGATTAATAATATAAATTAAATCATTAAACTCATCGCCATCCGGCATGAATTTTCGAATACCTTCACCGATCAATTCGTTGGGTGGCGTCAAATACTTTGTGAATGGTTCACTTTGTATGACCATTATATTATGAAAACCCAAACCAGGATAAAAAGTAACCAAGCAATCTGATATTTGATCTTGAAGTGCTTTTAAATAGTTTCCAGATTCTTCACAAGACAAGTGACCCGCTGTATAATCTTTCATCACCATATCGTTATGACTAGGTTGCAGAGTTACAAAATCACAACATAATGGAATTTCTCCATCTTTGAGATTCAACCCTATTGCTAGCGCGTCAAAATATGCTGGAGCAATATCATATTTTGAAGGATCGTAACCTAAAAGAGAGAGATAGGATATTTGGTTTCCAACTTGACAATTTTCAGGAATGGTTTTTACCGAACCTGAATAGCCCTCTTGAACCATCAGGTCCAGGTTGGGGGTGTCCGCAAGCTGTAACGGAGTCTTATTTTCTTTTTCAGCAATCGGCTTATCCGTTAGGCCGTTGGCAATTACAACCAAATATTTCATTCTAAACCAAACTGAGATGGGTGGTTAGCGGTTGAGGAGTCTTTAAAATTATATCTTAATCCTTCTTAAAATCACACACATAAACGCTTAAAAAACAACGAAAATTAGATTACTGAAAAATAATTTCATGCAATGGATCGGGTGATGTTGTTTTTCGAATCCAAAAGTAGAAAATTTCACACAATACCTAAAACTTATGAAAAAAATAATTTTTGTCACCTAATGCATTGGAACATAAGGGGAAATTTAATAGACCGAAGTACACTGCTATGATACTTTAAAGGAATTAATATTTTAAGCGCCTAATATAGGCGTTAAAAAGCGCTCGCATGCATAATATAAATGAAATTTGCAAGGATGGTAAATCTTTGCCGTTAAAGACAGAAGAAAATTTAAGGGTTGTCTTTTTGGGTGTTGGTGCAGCTTTCACTAAGCGTAACCGGCAATCCAACTTTTTAATTATACAAGGGGAACATCACGTTTTGGTAGATTGCGGCACTCTTGGACCTTTGGCTCTTGATGATGTTGGATTGAGCGTCAGTAAAGTCCAAACTTATCTACCCACCCACAGTCATGCTGACCATATTGGTGGTTTTGAAGAAGTTGCGCTAGTTAACCGCTACATTTCAAACTCACCTAATAAACCGAAAATGATCATCCCAAAAGACTATCAGGATTTATTGTGGACTAGGAGCCTTGCTGGGGGAGTTGAGTTTTGTGAGGCTGCGCAGGGTCAACCACTCCAGTTAACAGATTTTTTTGATATTCATCATCCAAAAGAAACGGAGTTGCTTGGGAGAAAAGTCTGGTCTTATCAGCATGGTTCGATGGAATTAGTACTCATGCGCACACTTCATTTCCCGGATTCTGCAGTCAGCATTAATGAAGCACAATGGTGTAGTGGTATTTTGGTAAACAGGAGAGTTTGGATTTCTGGAGATACTATGTTTGATAAGGACTATCCCACACAGTTTTCTAGTATATCAGAGGTGATGTTCCATGACTGTCAAACTTTTCAAGGAGGAGTTCATGCATCCTACCGTGAACTGATGACACTACCCGATGAAGTACGTTCTAAAACATATCTATATCACTATAATGACAATTGGGATGATCCAAAAACTTGGGTTAAAGATTCAGATAACTTCACAGGTGACCCTGTCAAAGACGGTTTTATGGGTTGGGCTGGTCAACAGGTGGCCTACGACTTTGCATAATCATAGCACTAAAAGATCTATTGAATTCTTAAAATTAACGAACAGACCCGAGCTAGATTGCTTGGATGTAAAACACACAAATTTAATATAGCCCCTTTTGTCGCGACTTCCTTATTATTCTCATCTATCACAAGATCAGTCCGCTATAGTTTTCTTGCAGTTATTCCTCTGGGAATAATCATTGGCGCAGACGAAAATATTTAT
>JAPYPK010000059.1 GCA_029937655.1 Nitrospinaceae bacterium | reverse complement strand
CGTTTCTTTGATCCTTTTAACTTCTACACTCAAGGAATCTATAAAGATATGGATGGATGGTCAGTTTGGACCATAGATAATTTAAAAGAACCATGGTCCGAATGACTTCAACTTACTATGAATATTTTCTTATAACTTTTTTAATCTAAAATAAAAAACCCGCTAGGCTGATTGCCAAACGGGTTTTTTCGTTATCTGTGGGGAGATTATCTTTAATATACTACCAAGAGGATCAAGCTTTGTTTTCTTGATCCTTGCTGTAATCATAGGATCCTTTTCTGGGTAAAGACGACGTAAACATTTCTGCCTCATCTTTCATCTGCTTATCCTTTGCTTCACCCTCTTCTTCAGCTTTCTTTCGGAGGTACGCCTCTTTCTCTTGTTCTGTCATATTCTCCAAGTCAGGGTTTGCCTCGGCAAGCTCTCCGGGTTTACTATCCTCGCCCTCTATTGCATCTCCTTCTTGCGCCTCTTTCATTGAAGACTTAAAGTTTTTTATGCTCCGCCCAAATGCACTTCCAATTTCAGGCAGTTTACCCGCCCCGAAAATGATCATGATAATGACAAGTATGATCATCAACTCCGGAAATCCAATTCCCATCATAAGAAAAAATCCTCCAGTAAAGTGCTCACTTTCAAAATTGGATAAATAACATGAAAGCTCATTTTAAAATTATAATATCATTTATAGTAATTTTATATCTTTTATGTACCGAAACACAAGGGAAAAGAAAGGTGGTAAGAACATACTAAGAAACAAAGATCCAATTGCCTGCTTGTCATACACCAACTAGGTAAATATTCATTGTAGATATTCATATTACCCTTATCTAAAATATTTAAAACATGATCATTTTTATAAAGTTTGGTAGAAAATAACGTCAGGTTTTTGTATGATTTAATTATGATATTTTTTTTTAAATTTCAATTTTTCAGGTTATTTAATAAATACCTACTAGCTATCTGGATCGTCTTTTGTCCCGTAATTGCCTCAGCTTTAGGAGTTGACGGAACCGCTATGGAAGGGGTCGAGTTATACCAAAAACAGAAATATAATCAAGCAAGTAAAAAATTTTATAAAGCACATCAAGAAAAACCTAACGACCCTAAAATTTCCTACAATCTTGGTAATAGCCTCTACAAACAGGGTGATTATGAAAAAGCACTACAAAATTACTCTAGATTAATAGAACAAAAGCCCGACTCATCTATGAATCAAAATACTAACTACAACATGGGCAATGTTCTTTTTAGAATGAACAAGTTAGAAGAATCCATCGTGGCTTACAAGAAGGCACTAGAACTCGACCCTAGTGATATGGATTCAAAATTCAACCTGGAATTTGTTCGTGAACAAATAAAGAAAAAGAAAAAAAAACAAAACCAAGATAAATCTAAAAAAAACAAAGAAGGTCAAAAAAACTCTAGCGAAAAGAAAAAAAAAGGAAATGATAAGGAGAGACAATCTAATAAAAAGACAAAAGAAAATACCCCATCAAACAAGGAACCACCTAATCATAAAAAAAAACAAAATCAAAATAATCCCGCAAAAAAAACAGAAACCGCTTCTGGCAAAATGACTAAAGAGGAAGCAGAACAAAGGTTAAGTGTGCTAACGGAAGATCTGAAACAGTTTCAAAGAAAGCAAGCTCTTGAAATGAAATCTCTTTTTACCTATCAGGGAAACGACTGGTAAACGATTTATGCAAAATACTCCAAAAACAAAACTACATTCCTGGCCGACAGTCCCAGCTATCCTAATTTTTATATTTATTCCTGTGACGAGTTTTTCGTCGAACATACAATTATCTACTTCTGTCGATAAAAACCAACTCACAATAGAGGACTCCCTTGAACTATCAATCAAAATCAGTGGGGTGCGCAATCCACCGATTCCTAATTTACCTCCACTTATAAATTTTAACGTAAGGTCAACTGGGACTCAGTCATCCACCCATATTTTTAATTCTGACATGCAGGTGTCTACCACTCACAAGTATTTACTTACTCCAAAAATCGAAGGTGATTTAATAATTGGCCCAGTAATAATGAATTTAGCTGGCTCTAATTATCAGTCAGATCCGATTACGGTAACGATAAAAAAACTTAACCCCATTAAACCAAATAAAAATAGATCTGTTTATACGGAAACAAGTATTTCAAAAACTACTCCATACTTAAACGAACAAATTGTCTACACGTTTAAGTTGTTTCGTAAAACAGAAGCAAGGAATTTAAACCTTAGCATGCCCTATGACGAATCTTTTTTCCGGAAAGAAAATTTAGGGAAGGCGAAGCGTTACACAAGAGTCATCAATGAAATAGCCTACGATGTAGACGAAGTATCCATTGCATTATTTCCAATAAAAACAGGAGAATCAACAATTCCACCTTCAATGATGGAACTTGACCTTATACATCGAACACAAACAAATCGACAGAGAGATCCATTCGCGAGGTTTTTCAATGATCCGTTTTTTGGTAGGACCACACAAAGTAAGCATAAAATTTTTTCAACAAAACCAATTAAATTAGAAACAAAACCTCTACCAAAAAAAGGCAAGCCAAGAGAATTTAAAAATCTTGTTGGCCAATTCTCCATAACCGCCACGGTTGGCAAAGAAAGTTTTGATGCCGGAGATACGACCACTCTAACAATTACTGTTTCTGGAATAGGAAATGTAATGGATGTGTCGCTCACAAATCTCAATCTAGGTGATCAATTTAAAATTTATCCAGATCAACCGATATTAAAGAAATCAATTCATGGGAACCAAATAGGAGGGGAAAAAATATTTAAATTTGCGTTAGTACCTTTTACAACAGGGAAGCAAACTATTCCCTCGATTTCTCTAAATTATTTTGACCCAGATAAAAACAGATACAGTACTATATCAACCAACCCAATCCGCCTCACAATAAAACCAGGAACTAGAACGGAAAACCTAAACCTTGTTCAATCGAAAACGGCACCTACGCAGCAAAAAGGTTCAACCGTAGCAATATTAGCTCGAGACATCCTCCCAATACATACCCGAGTTGATGATTTCAAACGTGTCAGATTCGATCAGAGTCAGCGAATGATTTACATGCTTTGGATTATATTTCCAATCATAATATATTTAATTGCAGCTGGATACATCCGTTATAACCACAAAATGAATGAGGACATGTCGTATTCCAGACGGCAAGTAGCACACCGCAAAGCCATAAAAAAACTCAACCAATTATCCGTCTCTAACCCAGAACCAAAAGATTCTGTTCGTGAATTATCGCAAATAATTCGTGAATACATAGGTGACAAGCTAAACCTACAGGGAACTGCTTTCACGTCAAAAGAAGTGGGGGAAAGGTTAAATAAAAATATCTTTACAGACGATAAAATTTTCGCAATAAAAAAATTACTGGAGAAAATAGAGTCCATACAATACATGCCGGTCGTAGTTCATAAAAATCACTGTTTGATTGATGAGACCACTGAACTCCTAATTAGTCTGGAAAAATAATTATGAAAATAAAAAAAAACTTTGTTTTATGGACTATTCTATTCACAACATTGATCTCAACCAGTCGAGTTGAGGCGCAGAAAAATGATATCTCTTCGCAAGTCACCCTTGCCAACGAGTTCTACCACGAAAAAAACTACCAAGCCGCCGCAGATATTTTTGAAAAACTTGTCGCCCAAGGGGAAACAAACGGATTTCTCTACTATAATCTTGGAAACACCCATATGAGACTTGGAAACACAGGTAATGCCATTCTTTATTACCTTCGATCGCAACTACTTCTTCCAAGAAATGAAAACCTTGATGCTAATCTAAGATACGCGATAAACCAAACTCAAGATCAACTATCCCCCTCACGCGGTGGGCTTATTCACAGTCTTTTTTTCTGGGTTGATTCGATAAACCTTATCGAACATTTCGAAATATTAATCTTATTCAATATTATATTTTGGTGTATTTGTATTGGTTCTCTTTACTACAGAAAATCCCCTTGGGAGTCTCTTAAAAAGATATCACTGGCAATTCTTTTACTAGCATTTTTTTCGACTGGAATAAAATATAACCTTTTATCCGAACATAAAACAGGTGTCATTATGGGTAAAAAAGTAGACGTGAAATCGGATCGCAATATTCAGAATGTCACTTTATTTGAGTTGCATGAAGGGGCTATCATTACCGTCAATCAAGAAGATAACGAGTGGGCGCATATTTTAGTAAGTACAGACAAATCTGGGTGGGTTCCAATAGAATCAATTGCTTATTGAAAAGTAGGTTTTTTCTCCAGAATTCACATTAGATGGAATATATGGATAGACAAATCAATCTACAATGAGCTAATATTAAATTTATTGCATGCCATTAATATAATACAAATACGCACTTTTTATCATGACTAGAATTCCTGCCTTGTTATTTTTTATTATTGTATTTTTCTGGTGCAGTAATGCTGTAGCTGCTACCCATGAACATCACAATACTACTACCCACCATTCGATTTCTCCGTTTGACAAAAATAAAGAAAGAGTTTCGTTGCACTGCGCCCTAAAAGGACATCCTATTGACCAGGTTTGTCAAGAGGACTTATTGAATAACACCATCCAAGAACTAATTGCTTCTGACTGCGGATCCCACCCCTTAGATGCCGGTTCCGATATTAATATTAATTATTCAAGAAGTTTGTTAGCTGTGAATATGGGATTCCAAAGTAATTTGCTATTTACTGGTCAACTAATCACCCCTCACATTTTTAAAAATTCCCCTAATATACAAAGTCCCATAGAACACCCACCACAACAAAACATCTAATTCTATTTCAAAAAGTTTATTCAAAATACTTTTACTCACCCTCATTGCGAGGTTATGAGGCTTTCAATCGTATCTATGAATTAAACGTACTTTTTTTTTTAATCCCAAAGTTTATGAAAGGAAATTTAAAGATGTTTTTATTCCGATTCATTTTTTGTTCAATTTTATTTATTTTAATTACAGCTACCAATGCTGCTGCCTATATAGGTCTTTGCTGCGCACACTGCGGAGGTAACATGCCACTCAATATTATGGGTGGTGGCATTCCCGAAACCCACGAGTACCGTTTCAAAATTAGTGAAATGTATATGTCCATGGACTCTTTAAGGGATGGAACCGACGAAAAAAACTATTCGGACTATGGCCCTAGTACGGCTCGTGACAAATATCGTGGCGTACCTAAATCTATGGACTCCTATATGACTATGCTTGGAGGTGCATATTCTTTTACAGACAATTTTGCAGGTATGATCATGGGTGGGTATGTTCGCAACACGATGGAAATGACGACTACTGCTGGTGATTACGATATGTTTTCTCAAGGTCTTACGGACACCAAATTAATAGGGAAGTATCGTTTATACCATGATGATAATTTGGCACCCACCAAACAACTTTCAGCTGTCGCCGGTGTAGCAGTGCCAACTGGTAGGATCACTATCAAAAATACCAATCACCCTACGGGAACAATGCGTGGAAAACTACTTCCTTTTGGCATGCAACCAGGGTCTGGCACATGGGACCCTATTTTTGGACTGACCTATCAGAAGGCTGCTGATCCATTTTGGATGGGAGCAAACTTTATGACCACCCAACGCTGGTGGCTTAATGATCAAGATTACAAAAAAGGAAGTGAATACACACTAGATCTATACGTTATGCGGCAATTCAATGAAAAGGCGCTCGCAAGTTTCCAGTTAAACGGAAAAGCTTGGGGAGACTACAGTGACCAGCCTAAAGCAGGCAAAGAGAATGGTGATTGTCATGCCATGCTAAATTCAACTAAAGACTGGATGACACCTCTTTGTGATCCAACAAACTATGGTGGGGTTAACTTACATGCCACTATGGGCGTGCAGTTTCAACCGGCACCACTTCATGTTGCGGAGCTAAACCTATCGATTCCTTTATATCAAAACCTTAAAGGTCCGCAGATGCAAAGTGACTTCATGTTGCGTTTAACTTATTATTTGGAGGTTCCAACAAAAAAGAGCCGTCGTTATAAAGGTTTCAGCGCACCGAAACAACTAGGCTTCTAGTTATATGCCTTTGTCATGTTTGGTGCGATTACTTACGCAAATACTATGCTTTGCTTTGTTTTTAGGAATAGCATCGTGTGCATCAGTATCGCATCAAAGCATGCCAGAAGAGGGTTCAACAGAACTCGGCCTGCTTAAAAAAAAATGCACGATTTGTCACGGTCTGCCTCACCCGAAGCGACATACCGCCAGGGAGTGGGATAATCTGTTAATCATGATGACAGAACGAATGAACGAAAAAAATATTTCCTACACATCAGTGGAAATGACTCAAATTAAATCATATTTACAACGTAACGCGCGATAGAGCAACAAACATGAAGCGAATTATATTTTATTTCTGGTTATTTGCATCAACCACATTTTTATTCCTGGGTGCGAATTCTGCTAAGGCTCATCAAGAAAGTTTTAAAGCGATGGGGGTGGTGCAACCTAGAAATGAATTACCTGCGCCCAACTTCACTTTACAAAACTCAAATGGAAATTCTGTAAGTTTAAGTGATTTTAAGGGTAAAGCTGTTTTGTTGAATTTCTGGGCCACGTGGTGTGTACCATGCAAAAAAGAACTTCCTTCGATGCAGAAACTATATGAGGCACTAAAACTTGACGGCGTTGAAGTAATAGCAATTTCAATTGACCGAGATAAACAAAAACGAATTCACCAATATATAAATGATTATAAATTAACCTTTCCAGTTTTATTAGATCCAAGCCAGAAGGTCCGTAAGGATTATTTTATCCTTGGCCTTCCCACCAGTTATCTGATAGGAGCAGATGGAAAATTAAAAGGCTTTATATCAGGAGAACGAGAGTGGGATAGCACCGCATCAAAAAAATTGTTTTCCACGTTAGTTCAATAATAGTGCGAACAAATGATTTTCTCTCACTCACCAAATTTTTTGGTATATATATTATATGCCTCACTCTGGCTTCTCTCATACCCATCTATATCTTCAGCCGAATCAGAAATAAAAAACCTATTAAACAAGTTGGACAGCCATTATTACTATCCACAAAAAGAAGGCTTAACCAGTCTAGTTGCTGATTTACTATGGGAACAACAAGACACGTCGTCAGAACAAATAAAATTTTTTAAAAAACCGGATTTTCAGTTTAAAGGAAAACTGAAAAACCATTCTTATGAAAAAAAGATTATCAACAGTGCAAGGAATTCAAACTTATCAGGTGCTGAAAAAACTGAACACATAAATGTTTTAAACAACTATTTGGACGTATTCCTTCCCAATACTCTTTATGAGAAATTTTCAAACTATGAAGGTCAAATCAAGTACCAACCAAAAAAGAGCCTAGTACTGCATCTTAGGGAAAAGGCATCAACAAGAAACACAAAAAATTACGAACTATTCGTCGATACTAAAAAATGGAGGATCACAAAAATTCGCATCAGACAAAAACCAGAACCTATAAGTATCGAGGGAAATTTCTTTTATACTCGTAGAGGTGGTCAGTGGGTAGTAGCAGAAACATTATCCAAATTCACATTTAATGACCAAACCTACATCGAAAAAACTAAATATACATATAAAACCTTACAAAACTTTTGGTTGGTCCACAAAATCAAACAGACTGTCAGGCAAGGCGATCATTTGATTCGTTCCTACAGGATTCAGCTCAATGATTATAAGGTAAACTTAGAAAACTAAACTCGGTCTATTCAGTTGAAAGAAACCCTAGTCTTTTAAAAAACCCCATGCAATCATCTAGAACCCACTCAAGGTGACTCAGTAAACCGTGATCAGAATCGAGTTCCTTTAACGAACACCACGGATGCCTGCTATTAAATTTTATTGACTCGTCTATTGGCACAACTTCATCGTGTATTCCGTGAACGATTCGAGAGGGAACCTCCCTATTAAGAGCAAGGGTATTCCAATTTTTCGCATCCTTAAAAATATCTGTACAAATATATTTAATTTTATTATATCGATAATGAAAAATTTGAATCTTGGGGTCCCAGCAAGTCTCGTCAGCGCAATCTAATTCTAAGCTTCTCACCCACCGTTCCAGAAAATTAAATCCGGGAGCTATAAGGTAAGTTGCTCTAATTTTCACCCTCTGCTGCGCCACCAAAGTAGCAAGGTATCCGCCCATACTGCTACCAATAAGGCATACTTTCTCACTTTGAATTTGATCTAACAAATCTAAAACAATTTTAATTTGGCTAGTCAAAGTCATATTTTCAAAGTCACCTCCTTCAAGATCGGGGATATTTAACGACACCCCTATTTCCTCAAATTTATTTTTGAATGCTGCAGCTTTTTTTGATGAAGGACCAGATGCAAACCCGTGCAAATAAACAAATTCGGTCATGGGCTTGAATGTTTATCATCCGTATATTGAAGGTGTTCTAGAGAGTGAATATTCCGGCGCATCTTATAAAGCAAAGCAAGACCCGGAAGAGCTGCAAGAAAGGTAACAAAGAAAAAAACAACCCAGCCAACTTCATGAGATAAGTAGCCAGAGGGAGGCCCAACAAAAATTCTTCCTAATGATGCCAATGCTGACAACAATGCAAACTGAGTGGCCGTATAACGATGGTCGCATAAAGCCATAAGAAAGGCCACAAAGGCTGCCGTTCCCATTCCTCCAGCCAAATTTTCAAAAGCAA
>JAPYPK010000058.1:6881-8930 GCA_029937655.1 Nitrospinaceae bacterium | reverse complement strand
CTACCGTCGAAACTGACTTCCCCTGCCCCGCCAACACATTTTCTAGTGAACGATAGGTGAGATTTAAATCGGGAAGACGTGGCGGACGATAAATAAACCCGGCCGTACAAAATCTGCAGGCCCATATGCATCCGCGAGTCACCTCCATTAGGGACATGTCTTTAAAGGTAGAAACCGAATCATGCAACACCGAATGTGTACACAAATCAGAAGAACCTTCCTTTACCCAGCGCCGTTCCACTCTTTCAAAAACCTCTGGTTCGGCCTTCAATGCAACCATGCCATTGCCCTGATATTCCTGATGGTAGAATTGGGGGACATAAATACCTGGTATCTTTGCAGCGGGTTCCAGTAATTCGCGTGCATCACTAAATTCGTTTTCGCTAAATAATTTAAAAAATGGCTCAACAAGCTCCTCACCTTCTCCAATGAAGAAAGCATCTATACAATCGGCCAAGGGTTCTGGATTGATAAAAACTGCAGACCCTCCAGCAAGGACCAAAGGATGCAGAACACTACGCTCTTTGCGTTCTAAGGGTATACCAAAGTATTTCAAAATAAGGGCGGCGTTCAAATAATCTGGCTCGAATGAAATGGAAAATGCAATGACATCAAAACGGTCTAAAGGCCACTCCCATTCATGGGATAGCATAGAAGATGGATCCAGCTCTGGAATGTCTGAAGACCAACCGACAGGAAGGCTATAATGATCGCATTCCACCCCACTAATCTGATTTAATAAAGTATGTACTCGCTGAAACCCTAGATTAGCCAGAGCAACATCTTTGGAGTTTGGATAAACCAGCAACACTCGAACGGAATCGGCGCAAAAAGCAGGTGTATCTATTTGATGAGTGCTATCGGTTTCAATCATTTTTATTTTTTTGCATCAGTGCACTTTATAATGCTTTAGTGTACAGACACTAAACCATATCCTCTACAAAAAATGAAAAAAAATATTTACGAATCCAGTCTTGTTGATAGCCGAATGCAGTCATATCTTCAGAAGATTGCGACAGGACCCAAAATGAGCAAAAACCTTACCGAGGTTGAGGCGGAAGACGCACTAACCCTAATATTGAAAGATGAAGTCTCTAAAGTTAAATCAGGTGTATTTCTAATCGCAGCTAGGATGAAACTGGAAACATTAGAAGAAAATATTGGCTACTGGAAGGCCATGGATAAAACTACTATTCGACACCCAATTCAACTGGACCAACTGCTACAAATAGCTGACCCTTTTGATGGTTTCAATAGAGCTCCATATTTTGGTTTTTATACTATTCCAGTACTTGCCGCTATGGGACTACCTACCTATGGTCACTCTGCCCCATCATTACCGCCAAAATTTGGAATAACTTTCGAAGACATTCTCTGTAAGCATTATGGAGTTAACCCTAAAGGTAACCACAGGCAACGGGTAGAACTAATTAGACAGTTCGAATTTGGATATATCAACATGCAAGAAGCACATCCTCTACTTGAAAAATTACGAGATTTACGAATAGAGATTGTTAAACGCACCATGCTATCAACCATGGAAAAAATCCTCATGCCTCTGGAAGCGCAGACTGGAGGAAATTACCTTGCTACAAGCTATTTTCACCGCGGATATGAAACCTCAATGATAGAGGTGGCGAAGCTGAGTAAATTTAACCTTACGGTGGTAGGAAACGGGGCTGAAGGAACAACACTTTATGGCGTGCATAAACCTGCTAAAGTTTTTATTGCATCTGAAAGAGAAAAAGCTAAAGAAATTCTTTGTCAAATCAGCACAATGTTTTCAGAAGAAACCAACTCTGAAATTGATGATGCGTACAATGCCTTAAAATCTGAAGAATACGACTTGCCAAAATTCGCCGATTGGGGGGAGTTGGCACTTAAAAATGGAACTGGACCTGCCGCTCCTCTTATCGCCTGCCAGGCCGGAACCCTATTTCATTTATGTGGCCTTAGTCTATCATTTCAAGAAGGTTACGGCGCTGCCCGCAAAGTATTACAAGAGGGATTCTGTTATAAAAAACTTATGCAACACATAGACAATGTATT
>JAPYPK010000058.1:0-6781 GCA_029937655.1 Nitrospinaceae bacterium | reverse complement strand
CAATAATCTGTTCCAAGTTAGATTCCATTTCTTCAAGCGATAGTCCGCGCAACCCATCATTCGCGCCTAGTTCTAAAATAACGATTTCAGGGTCATGTTTCATCAACCATTTTATACGGCGAACCCCACCTGCTGTAGTATCTCCACTCACTCCTCCATTAATCACCTTATGTGGATAACCATTTTCAGTGATTATTTTCTGAAGTCTAGAGGGATAACTCTGAGCATCTGGTACCCCAAATCCTGCCGTAAGACTATTCCCAAAAGCAAGAATCACAGGAGAGGATCCTCCAACCAGAGCAGTGGGAGTAAAAAAGAACAACGCCCAAACAAGAAAAAGCACAATGGTGTTAAAATTTTTGCGGGTAGTAAGAACATAACGTATATTCATATTTCTTCAAAAAACTATCAAGGATTCTATTGTGATTCAAATCAACGGACTTAACAAATCTCTCTTTGGAGGCGGACACACGGTAAACATCCTTAATGGCATCGACCTTATTATTCCTAGTGGGCAGTTTGTAGCCATTACAGGAGCATCTGGAAGTGGCAAAACCACTTTACTTAGCCTAATCGCCGGATTAGACGAACCTACTGAGGGAAACATTAAAATCAATGGTCAGGATATCACGAAACTCAATGAGGATGAACTAGCCGAGTTACGGAGCCAACATTTTGGATTCATTTTCCAAAATTTTAATCTCATACCTACATTGACTGCGCTAGAAAACGTTGCACTTTCGGCGGAACTAAATGGAACCAATGGGTCTAAGAAAAAATCTATGGAACTCCTCAGTCTTGTAGGACTTGTAAACCGTAACCATCATTATCCCTCACAACTTTCCGGAGGAGAACAACAACGACTTGCTCTTGCAAGAGCTTTTATCAACGAACCCAGCATTGTGTTGGCTGATGAGCCAACTGGCAATCTCGACTCACAAAATAGCAAACGTATTCTCGATCTAATGATTGACCTACATCGCAATAAAAAATCCACCATTGCACTTGTAACGCACGAACCAGACGTTGCTAAAAAAGCTGAACGAATCATCGTTATGGATGACGGAAAAATAATCGAAGACTCTATGCCTAGTTTGTAATGATAAAAAGAAATTTTTCAATACTACAATTATTCTCATTGGCTTTAGCGGAATCGCGAGGCGCATGGCGTAGATTTATATTTTTTATCGTGTGTATCGCTATAGGTGTCGGAGCAATAATGACCGTTAAAAGTTTTTCTTCATTGATTAATACAGCTATACAGGGAGAATCCAAAGGCTTATTGGCTGCTGACATTGAAATAAAAGGCCGCTGGGAGCAAAACCTAGATGACATAAAGTTTCAAAAAACTGCTTTACCTCCTGAAACTCAGTTCCAATCTGTAAAAGAATTGCATGCGATGGCCCTCTACTCAGAGACAAATGGGGGGAATGCATCATTATTAGTAGAATTAAAGTCGGTCCCTGCGCAAGCCCCGTTTTACCCAATGTACGGAAGCATTGAGTCAAATCCATCTCACCCGCTAAAGAATATGTTAGCTGATTATGGTGCTGTCGTCGATCCTGCATTCCTCCTTCGCACAAACTTAAAAATCGGTAATTCTTTTCAACTGGGAAAAGCAAGAGTTCGTATTCATGGAACTATAACTAAAGAGCCTGATCGGATTACTCGGGCTTTTAGCATTGGCCCGCGCGTGTTTGTCTCTCATACGACACTTAATAAAGCAAACCTCATTCAGGTAGGCAGCCGCGTCAAGTATCGCACTTTGATTCGATTACCAAAAACTATTCAACTGGAAAACGCCCTAATTATTCTTGAAAAAGGACTTACAGATAAATCTTTAAGTTTGCGTAGCTACAAGGATATGGAGTCTTCTATCAATAATTCTATTGAGCGTATGGGGCAGTACTTGAAAGCATTGGGAATCATTGCGCTCCTGATGGGGGGCATAGGTGTTGCGATGATTATTAGAACTTTTATGGCACAAAAACTGGATACCATAGCTATATTATATTGCCTGGGAGCATCTCCTCGCTTAGTTCTAAGGATATATTTTCTCCAATCATTACTTCTAGGGTTTTTAGGTAGCCTCATCGGAGTGTTACTTGGATATGGGGTACAGTTTTTATTACCTTCAAAACTTTCTAAACTAACCAGTCTTAACCTTGAACCAGAATTTTATTGGGCCCCTGCCCTACATTCATTTTCTCTAGGAATGATCACTACAATTCTGTTTTGCACATTGCCTCTATTACGTGCCAGTAAAACTAAACCACTACGTCTCTTTCGGCGTAATTTTGAAGAAGAAGAACTCTCACTCGGAACCTTATGGGAACGAAGAACTTTTGGCTTTCTCTTTGTTTTCATAATCACTGCTATCGTGGTCTGGCAGGCAGGGTCGATCAAACACGGTATTATATTTATCCTTGCTCTGGGAATTTCTGCTTTGTTCTTGATAGGTTTGGCGACGCTTTTAATAAAAGGACTAAAAAAACTTCCTTCTTCTGTGGTGATGTTACGACATTATGGGCTGACTAATCTACATCGTCCAAATAATCAAACATGTTCTATTGTCACATGTCTGGGTATGGGAATCATGTTGGTACTTACAGTTAGGCTTGTTCAAATGGATATGATAGCTATGCTAAAAGAAAATAAAGAAATTAATCCTCCAAATTATTTTTTTATAGACATTCAATCAGATCAGACTGGGGTGTTCACTCAAACTCTTAATCTTATCGCCCCGGAAGCCGAATACACACTAACTCCACTTATACGTTCAAAATTCTATGGAATCGACGAACGCCTTGCTAAAAATTGGCCCTATAAAAACAAACGTAAAGAAGAGTGGTTTATTACTCGAAATTTTGTAACTACTATCATGAAAGGAGGTGACCTGCCAAAGGATAATGTGATAACTGAAGGAGCCTGGTGGCAAAAGAAAGACGCTATGATCCCTCAAATTTCCTTAGAGGAGGATGCGGCTGAAAGACTTGGCGCTAAAATCGGGTCACAACTCACAATGGATATTCAGGGCATTAAAATAACTGCTCCCGTTACAAGCATTCGCAAAGTAAACTGGCGCAATATGAGAACAAATTTTTATATGATCTTTTCAACTGGAGCATTAGAAGACGCTCCAATAACTTTTGTGGCTACCGTGAACGTTCCTGAGAGCAAAGAATTAGAATTACAACATGCCGTGGTTAATGCTCTTCCAAACATAACCGCTTTATCGACCCGCGATATTGTAAACACAATTGAAGGTGTTGTTAATAATTTAAAAACACTCGTAGACTTTATGTCTGCCTTCACTATTATAGCTGGATTAATTATCCTTTCTGGTTCGGTTGCATCCACTAAGTACAGAAGGTTAAAAGAATCAGCGGTGCTAAAAATCCTAGGAGCCAAGCGAAATAAAATAGCTGGGATTTTGGGAGTCGAATATGCAACCGTTGGAGTATTAGCTAGTATTATTGGGGTAGGACTCTCTTCCGGATTATCTTGGGCAGTAATGAAATATCTTGTTAAAGCACCCTGGCATCCAAGATTCGATGTAATGCTTTGGACCCTGGTACTTTCTATTCTTCTTACAACTTTTACCGGAATTATTTCTAGTATGGATGTATTGAAAAATAAGCCATTGAAAACACTTAGAGAGGTTGATGGATAAACATACTCGAATGGGGAACTGAAGGTTTTAAAATATTTTTCATCTTTTTTATTTTAGTAGACACCAATTATATTTTTTATAGGAGGCATGGTGAAACAATGGGACAACAATACATTCTAGTAGCACTTGCTATTGGGCTGCTTTTGCCACTTCAAGTCGGTATCAACACAGAATTATCACAACGTGTATCGAGTCCAGTCGCTGCCTCATTTATTTCTTTTGCTGTGGGCGCAATTGGTCTTATGATTTGTTTTTGGGTTTCTCGTGATCCCTGGCCAGACATGAATACTGTAACCACGCTCCCAAAATGGCTATGGTTGGGTGGATTAATTGGTGCATTCGCCGTATTTGGAAGCATTATTTCTGGGCCTAAAATAGGACTTCTCTCGTTAGTTGCTCTAGTGCTAACGGGACAATTGCTAGCTTCGCTAATTATGGACCATAATGGATGGTTTGGCTTTCCTGTTCGGGAATTAAGCTTAGGACGAATTTCAGGCTCTGCCCTTCTTTTGATAGCGGTGATTTTAATCCATAAATATTAGCAGATATTTTTATTGATGGCAGAACACCCGTCTTAAAAAAAAGACCTGCCCTTTTTCAAGTGCAGGTCTTTCATTAAAGTGGCGGGGCCGACGAGACTCGAACTCGCGACCTCCGGCGTGACAGGCCGGCATTCTAACCAACTGAACTACGACCCCGCTTCTAAATTCATGGTCAATATACGACGCTGTGTAAAGTGATTACCTTACTATAGAGGCTACTGCGCAAACCCATTCTACCCCTATTTTTTTCGTAGCAACATCAAAACTTTTCAAACGCCAATAGGAAATCAATGGTAGGCGGAACAGGGCTCGAACCTGTGACCCCCGGCTTGTAAGGCCGGTGCTCTCCCAGCTGAGCTACCCGCCCCTTATCGATTCTCTCATCAAGTCGAATCCTAATACGAAGGGAGGCTGAAGTATATAAACGGGCTAAATCCATGTCAAGGTTATTAATGCTTTAAAATCTGAAAACTAAGCTAAACGCTTTGTTTTAAATGATTGACACAAAATCATGCTGCCTATAAGATCAGACATGTAGGACTAGATTGACTCACTCTCCTTAAACATCATTCTGACCAGTCTTTGAAGTTTTAGATTTAGACTCTCTTGTACGCCAATGTTTCAAGAAATGCTCAATTCTTTATCAACTTTTTCTTTGAAGGACTTACATCACTTCAAAAGCGATCTTGATCTGTTAATTCAAAAAAAAAGCTACGCAGAAAAGAATATTCTTGATAAGAGATCTAGTCATCGGGCTCCTGTCAAAATTTCTGGCACAGCTGAGATCGAAAGAGAAAGAGAGTTTTTTGACCATACTTATAAAATTAATATCAAAGAAATGTCCACAAATGGACTTGTTTTAACAATTCCTGCGACTGTAATTCAGGGTGATATTCTTATTACCACCTTTCGTTTACCATCAAATGGAGAAAGAAAGGTTGTCAACTGTAAGGCCTTGCGAGTAAAGGAAATCTCATCCAATGGTAATGGCATTTACGAGGTAGCTGCCCGGGCAGTTGACAGGAGCGAAGTTAAGGCATACAGAGAGATGCTTAAAAAAAGGGGGCAATAAATCACTTCCTCTCTACTCGATTTTTCAACAAGAATAAGTCCATACTCTAGTTTCCCTTAATCGTAAAATTGACCAGAAATTTCCTGCAAAAATGCCTACTTCGAATCGCCTCGACCAACTCGTTGAACTTACCGGTAATATAAGCAATGCATTTACTATCGCCTTGTACAAAGCAGACTTGGATAAGAAAATCTTGGTTTTACGCCATCATATTTCTCTGAGTTCTAACTTCAACGCGAAGGCAAAGATTAATTTTGGAGACCGCCCGGTGGGAATGGTCGCACAAAGCAGGACACCTTTTCTTGAGGAGCACTTCGAAAAAAACCCAACAGAGCTTTGCATATACAATGAAAAAGAAAATTTAAAAAGTTTTCTTGCTATACCAGTGGTTCACAAAAATCTAGAAGGCGTACTCGTTATCGACTCAAAAGAGAGCTACAGTTTCCCTGCAAAGCAACAAAAAATAATAGCAGGGCTTGCAAACCAAATGGCTTGGGAACTAGATCAAGAAAAAAAAGGGCCCTCGTTCGACTCTCCAACTGGATTTATTTTTCGCGACCTTATTTCTTATAGTAGGTTCATCGCAGAATCACCTAGTAAAAATAAAGTAATAGAAAAACTAGCTAACATACCCTTGTCTATACTCACCTGTGATGCATATGCAATAATTTGGTTCGATTCTAACGAAGTCGGAAAAGTTTTAAAATTCAAAGGCTTCAACGAAACTGTTGCCAACATACCGGTACAGTTAGGGAAGGGCCTAGCTGGATCATGTGCCAAAAATCAGTGCCCCGTTCTTATCAGTAACACAGAAGGGCGTAACACTGTTATTTTGGGGGGAAAGGAGTGCAAGGAAGGACCTTTTTTGTCTCTAATGGCCGCGCCTGTTTCCTTTAATCAACAACTTTATGGAGTGATGGTATGCGGTTCAAAAACTGCAGGATCATTTTCTGACCTGGAACTAGACTCCCTTACTCTTATAACTTACTCGGCTGGATTTTCGGTATTTTGCATGAAAACTAAAGAACAATGGGACTACAACAAAAATCTAGATCAAATTATAGGTATACCTAATCACCGTTTCTTAACTCAGCACGGCAATGCTCTGGAAAAAGATTTACTCAAAAACGGAAAATCCGTATGTTTTTTAAGCTTAAAAATTAATAACCTGCCGGAGCTTTACTCCTCTTTTGGTATTAAGCATGGGGATTTACTTCAACGGGGAATTGCATCTACAATTTCGAGTATACTACCCTCACCAAAATATATTTTTAAATTTTCCGAAACTATATATATTGTAATTCTTGTGGATCAAAAATGGTCTAAAGTTCAACCATTTAAAATGAAACTCGAAAAAATACTCAATAACGCTCCATTATTTGTTGAGGGCGAACCGATGCAGGTTTGTGCTGAACTGGGGATGTCTTATTTCCCTGACAACGGAACAACTATTTCGCAGTTAATTGGCGCCTCTTTGCACGAGACTGCTTCAGA
>JAPYPK010000057.1 GCA_029937655.1 Nitrospinaceae bacterium | reverse complement strand
ACGTTTTTTGGAAGGACGCGTTAGTAACAACTTAAATCATAATGTGTTGATTCAGTTCTTGGCTAAAAACTAAATAAGGCAATACCAAAAGAGATCGCCACATAAATCACACAAAACACGCAAGCAAAAAATGGTTTTTTGTAAATATTTGATAAATTAAACATGTATTCATTGTATTATTTAAAATCTTACCTGGCAATAACTCTAATTTGCTAAGCATTAAAAATTGAATAAAGAACGGATAGATTCCCCTTGCAAACAATAAAGAGTATGATTCATATACTGGAAAATTTTGAATGAATGCTCTCTACCATTTTTTCTTTGGAGGAAAATATGCTTAGCGAAAAAACCAAACCCATTAATCCTGTCGAAGGAATTTTAAAAAATTCTTTTTGGCGAAAGCAGCAACTATCCAATTTGTTCACCGTTTTTATATTCACAGCTATTTTTCTTTCGGGATTGTTATCGGTCAAAGAAAGTTTCGCTGGTGAAGCATGGGTTGCCAACATGAAAGGTGCAAATGTCCAGATTATAGACACCAGCTCCAATCAAGTTTTTAAGACTATTGATACCGGCGCCGGAGCTCATAATGTAACTTTCAGCCCAGATGGAAAGCTAGCTTACATTGCAAACTTGGGGACTAACAGTATAACCATCATAGATGCCGTAACAAAAAAGAAGTTAGCTGATGTCTTAACAGATACTAAGGCCCACGATGTAGCTGTATCTCCAGATGGGAAAACAGCAGTCTCATGCAACGTTGGTGCAGGAAATATCACCTTCATTGATGTCGCATCTAAAAAAGCTACCCATACTATGCCAACTGGAGTAAAGGCGATTACTGCTATATTTTCTCCAGATGGAAATGATTTATATGTCGTCAATGCTGGTGATGCAACTATTTCAGTAATTGATGTGAATACTCAAAAAATTTCTAAGACAATGCCAGGTGCAAAAGGAGCTATGGCTATCAAGCCTAATAGCGACTGGAGTCTACTTTGGGTCACCGCTCCTGCTGATAATAAATTACTGTTGATGAATCCTCAGACTGGATCGATTGAAGCTTCTATCGATGTTCCAGGAGAACCACATGGCCTGGTACACAGCCCAGATGGTAAAACGGTTTATGTTGGACAACGGGGTCTTAACCAGATATCGATGATTGATACTGCAAGCCTTAAAATTGTTAAATCTACTCCTATAGGCGAACGACCGGACATGATGGCGATCAGTTCAGATGGGAAAACTATTTTCGTGGCTATTCGAGATGAGAATAAACTGGGTATAGTTTCAACCGCAGACCTCAGCCTCATTACTAAGATAGACACCGGTGGAGAAACGCATGGGGTCGCTTATCGAGATGGCGGGGGAGATGATCGAGGTTTTTTTCAGAAACTCCTCCAAAAATTAAAAGGCTAACTAGGGTTTAAAATGTCGATATCGATAAATAAGGCCTAGAGACTTTTATATACTGTATCTAGGCTAGATTTGGCGTCGCCAAACAACATACGCGTGTTCTCTTCAAAAAAGAGAGGGTTTTGAACACCCGCGTAACCCGTTGCCATGCTGCGTTTTAAAACGACTGTTGTTTTGCCTTTCCAACATTCAAGAACGGGCATTCCCGCGATCGGGCTATTTGGATCTGTTAGTGCGGACGGGTTCACGATATCGTTTGCTCCGATAACCATTGAAACATCAATATTCGGGAAATCATCATTGATCTCATCCATTTCGTAAACGATATCATAAGGAACCTTGGCTTCTGCCAGTAGCACATTCATGTGCCCTGGCATGCGCCCAGCAACTGGGTGAATGCCAAATCGAACATTCACTTTTTTGCTTCTGAGCGCCTTTGTGAGTTCGCAGACGATATGTTGAGCTTGAGCGACGGCCATTCCGTAACCAGGAATGATCATGACTTCTTTAGCTTCGTTCAATAAACTTGCAACCTCAGGTGCTTCCAAAGTGATTACTTCACCCTGTTCGGCATTGGAACCGGTAGAGGACCCACCTGTCGTCGTACCAAATCCACCGGCAATTACTGCCAAGAACTTTCTATTCATAGCTCGACACATGATATAGCTCAGAATGGCACCGCTGCTGCCTACCAAAGCTCCTGTCACTATGAGGAGATCATTGTTGAGCATGAAACCAGTTGCAGCCGCGGCCCAACCCGAATAACTATTAAGCATGGAGATGACCACGGGCATGTCGGCGCCACCAATCGCCATAACCATATGAATGCCAAACAGCAATGCGATTCCGGTCATAATCAATAATGGATTCAGCCCACTACCAACTGCTGACTGATCAATAAACATAGAACAGAGCCAGATCGAGGCAATCAGCAAACCAAGATTAAACCAATGGCGAGCAGGCAACAGTAGCGGGTTCCCACCTATCTTCCCGCTGAGTTTTCCAAACGCGATGACAGAACCTGAAAACGTAATCGCTCCAATTAAAATTCCTAAATAAGTTTCAATGTCATGGATAGTCAACTCGACACCTGCATAGTGCTCTAAACGCGCCGGATCCATGAAGTTGGCAAAGCCAACCAGAACTGCGGCTAGACCCACGAGGCTGTGTAGGATAGCGACCAACTCTGGCATTTCCGTCATTTGAACACGCTTTGCCAGAACCAATCCAATTGACCCACCAATTAACAAACCACCAATAAGAATTTCGACATTAGAGGTAACACCGGCAATCGTTACGATAAGGGCAACCGTCATACCTATTATGCCAAATAGATTGCCCCGACGAGATTTCTCCTGATTGCTCAAACCACCTAGGGCTAAAATAAATAAAATAGTGGCCCCGATATAAGAAGCGGTCACAATACCTTGACTCATTTTTTCAACTCCTATCTTCGAAACATTTCGAGCATCCGACGCGTTACCGCAAATCCGCCCACTATATTAATTGCTGTAATCATCACAGCAAAACCTGCAATCCAAACAATCATACGTTCTCCGGAACTTATCTGTAGAATTGCACCGATAACGATAATACTACTGATAGCATTGGTTACACTCATTAATGGAGTATGCAAAGCTGCGGTCACATTCCATATCACCATGTAACCGACAAAGCAGGCTAATACAAATACCGTGAAATGAGCCATAAATGAAGCCGGAGCCACAGATCCCAAACCTAACAAAGCAAACCCTCCAACCGCGAATGTAACAAGAGGTCCTAACCAAGAGGGTTTTTCTTCGGTCACTTCAGAGGGTTTCACATCTTTTGGCTTTTCCGCTGGCTTGGGAGGTGCAGCAGACAACTTAGGAGCGGGAGGTGGCCAAGTTACTTCTCCGTCTTTGACGACTGTGGCTCCTCTTACTACCTCGTCTTCCATATCGACCGTAATATTTCCATCCTTATCCTTACACATGTCAGTTAGAAGATGGCGCAAATTAGTTCCATAAAGCTGACTGGACTGAGCAGCAAGGCGACTGGGTAAATCTGTATAACCAATAATTGATACACCATGAGCCTTTTTTACTATACCCGCCTCTGACAACTTGCAATTACCTCCCTGCTCTGCAGCGAGATCGACAATCACGCTACCGTCTTTCATTGAAATAACCATTTCTTCTTTGATCAACTCTGGGGCGGGCTTTCCTGGAATCAATGCCGTGGTAATGATAATGTCTACTTCTTTTGCCTGTTCCGCGAATAATGCCATCTCTGCTTCAATAAATTCTTTACTCATCACCTTGGCATATCCACCCGTCCCTGCCCCTTCTTCTTCAAAGTCGAGCTCTAAAAACTCTGCATTCATACTCTCAACCTGTTCTTTAACTTCGGGTCGGGTATCAAAAGCTCGAACAATAGCTCCCATACTTTTCGCAGCACCAATTGCAGCAAGCCCAGCAACGCCAGCACCAATAACCATAACCTTAGCCGGTGGTATTTTCCCCGCTGCGGTAATCTGGCCCGTAAAAAATCTACCAAAGTGCTGCGCAGCCTCTACTACTGCTCGGTACCCAGCAATATTTGCCATTGAACTAAGCGCATCCATCTTTTGAGCGCGGGAAATACGTGGGACACTATCCATTGAAAGCGCAGTAACTTTTTTCTCAGCTAGCTTCTTAAGTAAGTCTGGGTTCTGAGCCGGCCAAAGAAAAGTGATTATCACCTGTTTTTCGTGCAATAAATCTACTTCTTCAGAATTAAGACTCGAATTGAATTCCGGTGGTCGCACTTTAAATATAATGTCACTGACTTCCCAAATATTTTTTGCACCTTCCACTACTTTCACACCCGCGTCGGCATAAGCAGTATCAGAAAAATGAGATCCTTCCCCTGCGCCTGACTCAACCAATACCTCAAAACCTAATTTGATTAGCTGCTTAGCTACATCGGGTGTCGTTGCGACCCTTTTTTCACCGTCGTGAATTTCTTTAGGTATGCCAATCTTCATGACTTCACACTTTCATGGAAGGTTAATTTTGAAATAATAAAGGGCAATAATAAACAAACCAAACCGAATATCAACGAAAAACATTGGATCTGATAAAAAAATCTACCTGAGACTAAAATATTAGTCCATGTCGTCAAACACACCGGTTGCCAAACTTTTGCGTGCAGTCCGTGCTTCCTGCTCAGCACGAGTAATCCCCTGATCATAATCATTATAATCAACAAAGCGTAAAATAGGTTCCATTTCAGGGTGTCGATCCATATATAGCTTCGCCATTACTTGAACAGTACGACGGTATTTTGGGTGCCCAGCCTTTTGTGATCGCAATTCGGTAAGATGTCCAAACTCTCTCAGGTTCATCCCCATATTCCATCGAATAAAATGGTTAAACAGCGGAGCATATTGAGCTTCACGGACCAATCCGGCTTTGATCAAATCACTATGAAGTGACTCTGCTCGCTCAAAACATTCCTGGACAACTTCGCCCCGCCCTATTTCTTCAATTTCTTCTGGAACCGAATAACCAAGTGATACATTCATGTCTTGCCTTTGTTGGGTCAACATACGATGTCTTTGCAGATCTCTATATTCAGCAAATCCCGTAACAACATCAAAGTTTATTGGGTAACCATACTCAAAAGCGCGTGGTGACCGATCTCTTTTAGTCCTCCTTTTACCGATGACTGTAGATAAAATTTCATTTTGTTTTTCTTTTGGTAAAGAACGAACAATGTTTCTGATTTGCATAGTCGAATGCTGTACATATGGAAAAATAATGTTTGCCAAGAGGTTAATTCTATAGTCTTCGACTCGATCCTTGATTAGAACAACCTCTGGGACCATTTGAATAGGAATATCTTTAAATAAAGCTATGGAAAACTCTCTTATCCTGCTTTGATTCTCGGCAAGATAATCATTTTTTGATGCTCGCCTAATAAAAGTCGGTATCTGCGTATCCAAGGCTTTTCGAATATTCTCCGCGAGCAACCAGCCTTCATCAAGCTCTTGAGACAGAAGCTTAGTGATTAGCCCACTATAAAACCTGCCATTTCCAACAAGTCCCATGTTTGCCTTGGTAGAAACAGGAAGAATGCAGCGAATAACATCACAAGCTGCGCTTCGTATGGTAAACCCATAGGCTAAGCGATGAGCCCTTTTTTCTTTGTCATTGTCTAAGTCATTAGATCCGGCCATGGCAACAAGACCGTCGCGTTCCACTTCGATCTTAAATGTCTCCGCTGGAAGCTTTTTGCAAAAAAAGTTCTGCATCGGCTCAACCAATTCCGCGTACGTTTCAAACAAAAAGTCCATCGTCTGGACATATGACTTAGCTAACCCGGATTTCATGATGGATTCGGGGCGAACATATCGCCACTGTTCGTTGCGTTTCGTATCATATAAAACGTACCGTGTAGACTCCTCAATCGGCGAACCGCCTATTCTGCAATCTTCAATAATCTTCGTCATTAAATTGGAAACATTTTCGATGCAAAGAGGAGCAACAGCAAGCTCTGCTACGGACTCATCTCCATATTTATTTACTACTCGATCAATGAGCTCGGTCCCCTTGACTTCATTGGGCGTTCCATCCGGATTAAGAAATTCACGTACCACTGTCTCCTTAAGTCCTGTCGGGGCTCGACTATAGCGTGCAAGAGCCGCACCGACCACCTCTGGATTAAGGTTGCTAATCACAAACACATCCGCATCCACATCTGAAAGATACGAAGAAAGGTTTTCTTTCTCTTGCTTGGTTAGCTCGTCAGATCTTTTCGTTTTCATAAGTTGTTATCTTTGGCGCATCGGAATCCAGTATCGTTAAACCTTACTTCTGGTTGACTCCACCTTCGAAAGGAGCTACGTAAAGTATCAGGATAATTAACCCAGGAACCACCCCTAACCACTTTAAAGTCACCTTCTGCTGGTCCCCTTGGATTTTTTTTACGCCTCCAATTGTAATATTTTAAATCGTACCAATCATCGACCCACTCCCAAACGTTTCCCGCCATATCATGCGCACCATAGATAGAAGTCCCTTGAGAATACGTTCCCACATCTGTCATAGTGAAAACACCACGCCATTTCCTCCCATAAGTAGCTCGGTTTTTAGGCGAACCGGCCCCCCAAGGGTATAAGTTGCCACTCGGGCCTCGCGCTGCCTTTTCCCATTCCGCTTCTGAGGGAAGCCGTTTACCCCTCCATCTACAAAAAGCATCTGCGTCGTGCCAACTTACTTGTGTCACTGGTTGGTGTTTGGTTCTGGGGGGGAATGATGCCCCCTGCCACAAATTGCCATCGCGGCATTTATCTGTCTCACAAGTTTGATCTAAAGCAAAACGATGCCCTGTAGCTAAAACAAACTCAAGATACTTTTCATTGGTCACTTCATATATATCGAGCCAATAGCTATCAAGAAAAATAAGTCGGTCGGGATACTCATCATTAAACCACCATAACTCGCAGGACTTATCGTGCTTACGGCACCTCTTCAGGTGCCTTTTATTTTCCACAAAACTCGATCCCATTTTAAAAGTCCCCGCCGGGATACGAATCATCAATGAATTATCTAATTGTACAAAAAGGGGGGTTGCCCTTGCCTGCTGCAGACTGCCAAGAAAATCGTCTTTATGCTCTTCCTCAGCATGCACTGCAAATACTACAGAGATCACAGAGAGAAAAAAAATTACAAAAAATAATAATAGTCGATCAGTCATGGATTCGGGTTAAGCAGCTAACTTTAGGTGAAAGATTTTTCACCTATCAGTTTGACTCATTAGTTTCATTAAGGGTTTTTCGAAACCGAGTCATCTCCTTGCCATGAATGTAGAAAAGCGATAGCCCAAAGATCATGTTAACTGAATAAATATTGACGAATTTTGAATGGAAACGATCGAAACGTATCTGTAGTTTCTGATCCGTTGGGTTGGCTTTTTTCAACTTGTCCACTTCGTGCATTTCAGGTCGCAGAAAACTTCCCATATAAATTGCCAGCACAATCATAACGCCAAGAATACATTCCTTAACATATCTGCGTTTAGTAGCGCCTAGTTGGTCAAACTCAAGCCTGCTAAAATTCCCTACCAGCAACTTAATTATTTCGGCGGTAACCATGAACCCGATGCAAATATAAATAATTTCAATATTAAACACATCCATAATACTATTCATTACCTTACTAGCTAGCAATGGCTGTTCTTTAAGCTTGATTCGCACGACAATCTCTACCAAAATTCCGAGCAGAAACATACCCCCAACCCACAAAGAAAGTCCCAGGAGGTAAAACATGTTGAATATATGTACTAGACGTTTCATCTTATATGTCACCATACGTGGCAGGAAAATAATTCAACCTGTAAAGCACAGTATTAAGAACTTTATAGTTTTTATGTTTCACAAAAACCATTACACGGCCTTGCAGTATGCACAAATAAAATCTATAAAAAAATCGGCAACTCCACTTTTAGTCAATCTTTTCCTCACATCCTTTTAAGCTTAGATCAACGTCCTCCAGAGACTCTTTTTCTAATCATTTTCTTAAAACTGTTCCCTAAATATTCTTTCTCTTCCTCAAGCGCTTTAACTATCTCCGATCGATCACCACCGTACCAGGTTTTGATCGCATCCATTCCCTTACCTCGGTTAACCGTATTGAGAATGGAAAGATAGATTACTCCATAAATAACTGCAATTGTATATAGAGTAAGTGGAATAAAAGATTTGAGACGTTTTTGTTCTGCCTCTTCTTTGCCATACCACCATAAATGGAGGCGCCTCCAAAGAGTTTTTTTTTGTTTTTTAAATCCGCCCTCACCCATAACAAAGCTGGATAAACCATGAATATAAAAAGCTTTAACAGTACTCATTTACATTGTAAACCTTCGCGATGATAGCAAAACCCAACTGTCGAAACAAGCCAGTCCTATATTCCTAATATCTTCCGCTTTCAAAGCATCTTTTGGAGTTTTATGATTGTGCTATAGTTAATAGTTTAAACTACATGGAGGCTGTTTTTTGAAAGTAATTACCCCTGCAGAAAAAATTATTGCGACAGTAAAATGTCCCGCCTCAAAAAGTTACACCAACCGAGCACTTTTGATAGCGGCCCTTGCTAAAGGTACCTCGACTTTACGCAATCCTCTGTTTAGCGACGACACAAAATATATGCGTATGGCTCTGGAGCAATTTGGTATTCCTGTCAAACAAGAAGATTGCGCCTTCATAGTTTCAGGAACTGGTGGACACATACAATGTCCACGCAACGAAATTTCTATTGGCCTCGCGGGAACTACTATGCGTTTTTTAACAACATTCGCAGCTCTTTCTCCAGGAACAACTCAACTTACTGGGGAAAAACGCATGCTGGAACGACCCATTTCAGATTTGTTAAAAGCGCTCAATCAAATAGGTGTCAACGCTCGATCTTTAAAAAACAATGGCTGTCCTCCTTTGGAAATTCCGGGGGGTGGCATTCCAGGAGGAGAAGTTAGTCTTGCCGGAAACAATAGCAGCCAATACCTAACGTCTATCCTGCTTTCTGCACCTTATTTTCAAAATAAAACAACTATCAATATTATTGGCGAACTTACCTCCAAACCTTATGCTGACATAACTCTCGACATAATGAAAACCTTTGGGGTAGACGTTGAGTGCACGGATCACTCTCGGTTCTATATCCCAGAAGATCAAACCTACCATGCAATGGACTACACGATAGAAGCGGACTGGTCTAGTGCATCTTATTTTCTTGCCGCAGCAGCAATCACTCAAGGTGAAGTAACTTTAG
>JAPYPK010000056.1 GCA_029937655.1 Nitrospinaceae bacterium | reverse complement strand
GAGCAGTCGAATTGACTCGCTCAATAGGACAGTCGATTACCATATCGAACAAGATAGCAATGAGTTAGTCATAAAAATTCGAGATAAAGAAACCGGAGAAATCATTAAGCAAATCCCCGAGGAAGAGTTCCTCCGCTTAACGAACCGAATCTCCGATTTCAATAAGAACATGCTAGATCAAACCGTATGATTTTATAAAATAGTCTTATTTCGTATTTTTTCCTTTCAATCTAAAAAAAAACGCCCTCTAGTCCTAGAGGGCGTTTTTTGTTTCCAACACACAAAAACGTTAAAAAAAAACAACTTACCCCAAACCTCTTCGGTTTATTTAAAGCATAATTTTTCAAATCTCCCCAAAAACTTTCAAAAAAACAAAAAAAAGTATCAAGGAAAAATTTCCGTTTCCCGATAGGCTCGTTGAACGAAAGGGAAAAACAAAAATTCCCAAAAAACTAAGTCTCGGAAAGATATTTCAGCAAGGAAGCTGAAATAGGACAAATGTAAATTCCTAATTATCAAGGAGGATAAGGAAAATGGCTGTTAGAATATTTAATAATATCCCCTCTCTCAATGCCCAACGCATACTGGGCATCAACAACCAACGTCTAGCTCAATCAGTAGAACGTATCTCATCCGGTATTCGTATCAACAGAGGATCGGATGATGCTGCAGGTCTTGCCATTTCGGAGGGACTGCGATCAGACATTCGCGCTCTTCGCCAGGCCGTCCGCAACGCAAACGATGGGGTTTCACTCATCAACGTAACAGAAGGCGCGCTCAACGAACAATCCGGTATCATGATTCGTCTTCGCGAGTTGGCTTCACAGGCCGCAACCGGAACGGTTGGTTCCACAGAACGTCAGACCATTCAATTGGAATTCACCGCGCTTCGCAATGAAATCGACCGGATTGCACAGACCACTGAATTTAATGGTCAAAAACTGGTGGAAGGTTCATTAGCATCATCCGTCACATCGTCCAGTCATATCCTTATTCAGGTTGGACTCGACTCATCAGCGTTCAGTCGAATTAATTTGAATACAGAGATCGACTTGGGGGCGATGACTTCGACAGGGCTCTCGATTCACGAGTTGAGTGTCACATCTTCTGATGCTGCTCTTACAGCCTTAGAGCAAATGAACACATCAATCGCGACGATTACTCAAGGGCGAGGTAAAGTAGGTGCGGTTCAAAACCGCCTGATTAGAACCATCTCTAACGTTTCGATTGCGATTGAGAATTTGTCAGCAGCAGAGTCGGCTATTCGAGACGCGGATATCGCTGAAGAAGTTGCTCTACTGACAAGAAATCAAATTCTGGTACAGGCGGCAACCGCAATGGTGGGACAGGCAAACTTGATCCCGCAGTCGGTTCTCCAATTACTCCAGTAATCAATTAAAAACTATTAAAAATATGTACATTTTCCAAAACAAACATTGGCACGGAAGCCAATCACATAACGAAAAATAAAATTCGTTAGTAAAGTTTCAAGGAGGATAATTTATGTCACTAAAAATATTTACAAACCTTTCATCACAAAACTCCCAAAGGGCGATGTCCATAAACAGCGCCAGGTTAGGGAGTGCTCTCGAGCGAATAGCCACTGGCATACGGCTCCAACGTAGCGGGGACGATATTGGCGCAATGGCGGTATCTGAATCCTTAAGGGGAGATGTCAGGGCACTAAGACAGGGCGCCAAAAACCTTAATGATGGAATTTCCCTGATCCAAACGGCTGATGGAGCGTTAAATGAACAAACTAGCATCCTCATTCGGTTGCGTGAAATCACATCTCAATCTGCAACCGGCACCATAGGCGATACAGAAAGGGCTACAGTGCAGCTCGAATTCTCGGCACTTCGAGCTGAATTTGATCGAATTGCGAATAGTACAGAGTTTAACGGCCAGAAGTTGCTCGACGGAACTCTTGCGGCAAGCAGTAGTAACAGTACGGTTCTACAGCTAGGAGTGGACTCTAGCGACAATAACCGTTTCGATCTAAACCAGAAATTAAACTTGACCGCGATAACATCGAGTGCGCTGGGCTTTAGTACCGATAGCATTGCCACGGATACCGGCGCATTGACGGCGATGGCTAATCTAAGTACAGCTATTGAAAAATTGTCTGCCATTCGAGGCAGAGTAGGGGCGGTTCAAGAAACACTGGACTATTCAAAAGCTGCTATGAATGCACACGTTGAAAATCTTACTGGTGCTATTTCAACGATGCGTGATGCCGACTTTGCCGAAGAGTTTGCCAGTATGACCAGAAATCAAATCCTTGTTCAAGGTGCAGCTGCGATGATCGGACAAGCTAACTTGATACCGCAGTCAGTATTGACTTTATTGCAGGAACAGTAAAGAAGACTAACCTGTAAGTTTGAGTTTACGTGAGTAACAAAAAGTATTCTAAAGGGAAAACTAGTGGAGATAGTACTTCCCTTTCAGACGAAAACTCAACAGACCCAAAGGCTTACTTGAGGATAGATGCTCGATTGGCAGAACTCCTTATGTAGGCTAATCAGTCAAGGTACCGGAGAGAAAGTTCTGGGAGGCCAGAACATGATTTAACAAAAATTAAATTGTTAATATCAAAAAACAAACGTATGGCTTTCGAAAGAACCAAACGAGGTGGGAGCAAGGTGAGTTCTTCACAGAACTCACCTCCTTTGTTGTCACGCTAAAGTAAAATCATTGCTACGCAATCAAGAGTTACAACATCCCCCTTAAAACCCAACCTTTAGATTCAAAGAAATGTAACCGGTGATACAATACTTAAGTATCGCTTGGCCTAATTTAATTTTCTTTTCACCTAAAAAGTCATGAAAGTTTATAAAGTCGGTCTGGTGGGGTGCGGGCGCATAGGAACTCTTTTAGAAAAAGATAAGTTGAGGGGGAAACCGTGCACACACGCTGGTGGATTTAATGCGCTTTCAAACACCAAGATAGTTGCTGGGTGCGACATTGATCGTTCAAGGCTGGAAGATTTTGGAGTGCACTGGGGTGTTAACCGCCTCTACGAAGATTACTTAGAAATGCTGCATCAAGAAAAACTCGACGTCGTCTGCATAGCCACGTGGACGAATCTGCATGCCTCAATGGTAATGGACGCAGCGCGATCAGGAGTCAACGCTATCTTCTGCGAAAAACCTATTGCACTAAACCCTCACGATGGCCGCCAAATGGTTCGCTTCTGCAAAAAAAGAAACGTTCCACTAATCATCAACCATGAGCGGCGTTGGGATAGCTACTACCAAAAAGCATCCCAAATCATTAAAACCGGGAAGATCGGTGAAATCCGTACAATTATTGGAAACACCTTAAGCTCCAAACCCGGCAAGCACCCTACCCGTAGTCATGGGGGAGGGGCTTTGTTTCACGATGGGACACACCTCACAGATCTCTTCTTGTACTTCGGTGGTCCGGTGGAATGGGTGTCTGGGCATGAAAAAAGACCTCATGGGAAAAAGTATATCGAGGAAACGGCCTGCGGAATGATTGGCTTTAAAAATGGAGCAATTGGATTCATAGAAGGTGGTGGTGCAAGAGAGTACTTCAACTTTGAACTAGATATTCAGGGATCAGAGGGACGCCTTCTGATTGGCAATGATGGGCGCGAACTGTACCTAACAAAGAAAAGTAAACGATTTTCAGGGTTTCAAGAATTAGAGAAAGTAGGTTTTCCAGAACCTAAAAAAATCACAAGCCCTTTTGAAGGTGGTGCGAGAGAAACCTTAAAGTGTATACGGACAGGGAAGGATGGAGTATCGAGTGGTACCGATGGGCTTAAGGCGTTGGACTTAATATTCACAATTTATCGTTCGGCCGAACTCAAAGGAAAAAAGCTAAAACTAAAATGAACCTAACAAATTAAAAATAACCAGTAAAGAATTTCTCTCATCCCTCGCCACCAATACTCCAGATTCAAGATAAAATTTTAATAGAGAAACGTTTTACAAAAACTTCTCAAGCTTAGATCTTGTTCAGCACAGTATTTTTAAAAAAAATTAATTTTTTTTAATTTGATAGAGTTCATTTTCATGTATTATATTTTTTTCAAAAATATAATCTAGTAACTTTAATCAACTAGTTATAAAAAAATTTTGAAGCGTTACATTAATACCAAAATATTATCTTGGATAACTTTAAATGATAGAAGTAGAACAACTTTCTAAGTCTTACGGCCCCAGGGAAGCGATAAAGGGTTTATCGTTTCAGGTTGAGAAGGGGGAAGTCGTTGGGTTTCTTGGGCCAAATGGTGCTGGAAAGTCAACAACAATGAACATCTTATCCTGCATTATGCCCGCCTCAAGTGGCACAGCAAAAATTTGTGGGTTCGATGTCTTTGAGCAGTCCTTAGAAATTCGCAAACTCATAGGCTACCTCCCCGAAACACCACCTCTTTATGCTGACATGGTCGTTTATGACTATCTAGCTTTTGCGGCAAGACTTCGTAACGTTCCTTTAAAAAACACACAATCGGCGGTTGAGCAAGTTATCGAAAAATGTTCTCTAAAGGAGGTCAGCGAACGGATTATAGGAAGGTTGTCTAAGGGCTATCAACAAAGAGTCGGGATCGCCCAAGCACTGGTGCACAACCCCGATATTCTAATTCTGGACGAGCCAACGATTGGATTAGATCCGATCCAAATCATCGAAATCCGCAAACTGATCCAGGAACTTGCTTTATCTCACACGATTATTTTAAGTTCGCACATTCTCCCTGAAATAACACAAATTTGTAAACGAGTAATCATCATAAGCGATGGCAAAATCGCTGCAGTTGATTCGTTAGAAGCTCTAACAACGAGATTACGTAAAGGAGAAAGATTACTTTTAAAGGTGCGACAAAGTAGCAGCGAAATACTTGAAAAACTTCGTGGAGTGGAAAAAGTAAATGCTGTCAGCGAAGAGCAACCTGGTCAGTTTACAATTGATTGCGAACCAAATGCTGACATTCAAGATGAAATCGCTCAACTGAGTTTAAATAATAAATGGGGTATCGTAGAACTTAAACCCGCCTCAATGACTCTGGAAGATGTATTTCTAAAACTTACGCTCGAAGAAAACGAGGCCCAATAATGAAAAATATGTGGATCATAGCAAAAAAAGACCTCGGTTCATTTTTTAATTCACCTGTGTTTTACTCCTTGACTACAGTGTTTTTAATTCTCAATGGGTTTATTTTTTTCAACATTTTAAATTTTTTCAGCCTACAAAGTTTTCAAGCACAGCAAATGCGTGGAGGTGGGGCGGGATTAAATCTAAACGAGATGGTTTTTGAACCCTCTTTCCATAATATGGCAGTGATTCTTCTGCTAGTTATCCCATTGATCACAATGCGTAGTTTTGCAGAAGAAAAAAAATCAAAAACATTTGCTCTTCTTTTATCGTCGCCTATTCACCTGGTAGAAATTATTGCGGGAAAATTTTTGGCCTGCATGATTGTGGTCGGACTAATGATTCTTCTTTCTGCCTATTCTACTGGATACTTAATGCTTATCGGACAACCAGAAACCGGACCGGTCATCACGGGCTACCTGGGAATATTACTGATGAGCGGATGCTATGTTTCAATGGGGTTATTTGCTTCTTCTCTTACTGATAACCAGATTATAGCGGCGGTAATAAGTTTTGGTTTGGCATTGTTCATGTGGATCATCGGCTGGGGAGCTCAAGCCTCGGGGTCGGGGTTAGGACAACTACTGGAATACTTATCTCTAATCACCCATCTGGAACATTTTTTAAAAGGATTGATAAGTTCTAGCGACCTAGTTTATTACCTTTCATTTATCTTTTTCGGGTTATTCCTAACCCATAGAGTCCTTGAGTCGTCCCGATGGAGATAAAACAATGAAAACCTCCTCTAAAATAGCAATATGGTTGGCTTCTATTTCTGCAGTTTGTGGACTTTTTATCTATACTCTTGCGCCAGATAAAACAACACCCGCCCTTGTTTTGTTAGCCATAACGGTTTTAAACACTCTTCTTCTCGGGGTATCGGAAAGGAAGAGCCTTCTCCGTGCGTTGAAAACAAGATCTGCTGTTCATGGAACAAATTCACTAGTCATTGTCATAATCTCTCTAGGTATTTTAGTTTTTATAAACCTTATCGCCTTTCGTAATAACCAACAATTCGATTTTACAGAATCTGGTTTTTACACTCTTTCCCCACAGACCAAAAAAGTTATTGAATCTTTACCGCGCGAAGTCAGGTTGACCGCTTTCTTCCAAATCGACTCTCCTGAAAAAAAATTATTTCAAGATCGAATGCAAAGCATTCTAGAGTCGTCAGAAAAGATCAACCTTTCATTTATTGACCCTGATAAGAACCCGGCCATCACAAAACAGTATGGAATTACCACTTACGGCACCATTGTTCTTGAAAGCGGAAAAAAGGAAACCCAAGTTAGAGATCCAAGTGAAGGAAACCTGATCCATGGAATTCTCAAAGTAACAAAAGACGAACAAAAAGTGATTCGGTTTTTGGAGGGTCATGGCGAAAAACGCGTTGATAATTTTGAAAACCAGGGTTTCTCTACTGTTAAAGGAGCTTTAGAAAAAGACGGGTTTAAGGTTGAGAAATCACTTCTTCTTCAATCGGGAGAAATTCCTTCCGACACAGAACTTCTTGTTATTGCCGGACCTGAGAAACCAATCCTTCCCGAAGAGCAAAAACTCATACAAGGATATTTAGATGAAGGAGGATCTGTTCTACTGCTTCTAGATCCTCAATCAAAATCAGGGATGGAAAATTTTTTAAAGCAGTGGGGAATTGAATCTCCAGATTCCTTTGTAATAGACCCGATGTCAAAATTATTTGGTGGAGACTATGCAGCGCCTGTTGTCAGCCAATACATTTCTCATGAAATTACACGCGAATTTGCACTCCCAACAATCTTCCCACTTTTACGAACTGTAACAGCTCTAAAAAATACCGACGCCGATGCCACTGAATTCCTATTAACTGGGGCTAACAGCTGGGGAGAAACAAATTTAGACGTTCTGAAGGAAGGAAAATCTCAGTTCAACGAAAAATCTGACATCAAAGGCCCAGTCTCAGTAGCAGTTATCTCGACCCGAGAGGTTCCTGTTGAAGGTACAAAGAAAGACGAAAAAAATAATAAACCAGATTCTACTGCCGACCTGAAAAATACCAAGAAGGCACACTTGACAGTCATAGGTGATTCTGATTTTGCAGACAACCAGTATTTTAATTTTTCTGGCAACGGCGACTTGTTCCTTAATGTCGCTTCTTTTCTCGCAGAAGAAGAAAACCTCATTTCCATCCGCCCCAAGGAACGGAAGAATAGCCCATTGTCCCTGACAAGCGATCAAGGAATACTTATTTTAATGCTTGGACTCTTAACCCCGTCTTTAGTTATTTTTCTTGGTGTAAGAACTTGGTGGAGGAGACGCCGTTTATGAGATTTAAAGGAACGGCTGTGCTGGCAGCTGTGTTTATCGGAATTGTTTTTTTCTACTTCCAGGTAGACCTCCCTTCTGAGAAACGTAAAAAGGAAGAAAAAGACCGGTCAGAGAAAGTTATTCTATTCGACTCAGAAAATGTCAAAGGTATCTCCTTTATCAAGGGAGAAAATACTATTACATTAAAACGCCTTGGGGCAGACGGGTGGCAAATGACCGCACCAGTGAATGCCAATGGTGATGTTCCTGTTGTTTCAGATTTCCTATTATTTCTCAAAAATCTAAATTTCACACGAGTGGTTGAAGAATCCCCAAAAGACTTAAGCCCCTTCGGATTAAATACTCCTAGTCTTAAAATCATTCTTTCAATGGAGAATGGAGAGACTAAAGGAGTACGAGTAGGAGACGACCATCCGATGGGAAATAAAGTTTATCTCGCTCGATTAAATGGGAGTCGAGTTCTCACGGCAGATATCACCAAAAATCGTTTAGATCAAGAAGTTCATGATTTGCGAGATAAAACTATCCTTAATTTTAAAACTCCTCAAATCACAAAAGTAGAGCTTACCCGAAATGAGGAAACACTTAGCATGAAAAAAAAGAAAGCGTCCTGGGAAGTGTCAGAAGGGAAAATTGCTGCAAAAGGAAACGAAAGTGAAATAACAAATTTACTAAATACAATACAGACAGCACGTATTGAACAGTTTGTGGAAGAGCAACCTGAAGAACTAACTGCCTACGGGTTAAATAATTCAAAGCTTAGGATCAAACTAACTACTTCACAGAAAAACGAACCACTCACTTTGCTAATTGGAAAAAAAAGTGAACATGGTTTCTATGCTAAGACCCCATTAAAGGAAAATATTTTTTCCATCAACCAATCATTATTTGACACATTGAATAATCGGGAGCTCGTAGATTTTTTTAACAAGTCACTCGTCGATTTCAACGATGACGACTTAGTCAAAGTGACTTTACGCATGGACAATAGCTCAGTAGATCTAATACGAGATGAAAAAGATTTACAAAAGTGGACTATGGTCAAACCTCTTAACATGAAAGCAAACACTGCGACCATTAATAGTTTACTATTTGACTTAAAAAATGTCCGGATTGTGGAATTCATTACAACACATACCAAAAATTCCAAGACGTTCAACTTCGAACAACCCGAAAAAGAAATAAACCTTACCTATAAGAATGGGAAAACCTGGGCGCTAAAACTTGGAAACCAGACTTCAACTCAAGATCATTATTTTTCGCAACGATCCGATGACGAAACGGTTTTCACCCTTCAAAAATCATCCGTAGAATCAATATTTCGTTCTCTTCATGACTTGAAAGACAGGACAGTTTTGATGTTTGAGGATGACCTGGTTAAAGAAATACAAATTCACGACTCTAAACAAACCTTCACTTTGAAAAAATCTACAGACAAGTGGGAGCTAATCTCACCCAAACCAAGCGATTCGATTCAAAGTTTCATAGGCAAAGATATTCTTTGGACACTAAACTCCATCGAATTTGAATCCGTGCTTGCAAGGGACCCGGGAAATACGCTAACCGGTCTGACCAACCCTAAAATCTCAGTAAAATTATTCGATGAGAAAAGTACGATTCTTACCCACCTTCTGATAGGAAACCCTGTCGCAGAATTACCTGAAGTTCACTATCTGAAGGTAGCTGAAAATTCAAATGTCTATACTATGAAAAACAGGTTTATCGATGAAATTTTAAGCAATCTCAAAAAACTAAAAGAGAAACTCTAGCCTTGTAGTTCCCGCCTTTTTAGCAAGAGAAGACCACCGCTACTATA
>JAPYPK010000055.1 GCA_029937655.1 Nitrospinaceae bacterium | reverse complement strand
ACACGAAAATCTTTGGGGTAGTAGCCCATTAGGAGAAAGGTCAGAGGAAGAAGCGACCTCTTTATCAATACGCCTACTACAGACAGCTGCTCAATTTGATTCAGCCACAGGACAAGCCCGGCCCGAAGATAAACTTTATCCTATTATTGCGAAGATTACTAAAGATGGGTATCAGTTTATTTCAGATGATGAGATGGAGACTATTTACAAATCTTCTATGAGCAGGAGTTGAAAATGTTTGAAGAGCCTTTTCGTTGGATGGAAGCGATTTCTACCCGCCATAGTTATGTTAGTGAAAAGCTGTACAAAGGACAACCAGTTATAGGGGTTCCTTATGATGAGGGGGCGTTGATTATCGGTTTCTCTCAGCAACCCGGAAAAATTTTTGAAATTTATGATCGTATCGCTCTAGGTGGGTTAGGTCATCCCGCAGATGTTGAGCGTTTGCGTATGACACTTCTGGATATGGCACATGCCGAAGGATTCAACCGTTCATCAGAGGATGTAACCATCGGAAGGCTTCTGCAATTTGGACTCGCGCCGGCACTCAAACAAAACTTCGAAGAAATTCAACGGGCTCCTTATCTTATTCAAATGCTACTGGCTGAAATAAACCGTGAAGGCAGTGCTGAATTTTTTCGAGTCAGCTATGACGGTTACTGGGAAAAATTTAAGCAGGGAACAGTTATTGCGGGTGATAGTAAAGTGAGCGAACGAATACAAAAAGCAATAGAAGGCACCGATTTTATGTCTTTGAATTTAGATAAGTCAATTCAATCAGCGTTGCGTATATGGGAGGAAGGTCGTAAGAAACCTAAACTAGAAGAAGATGCGAATACATCAGCTACAGACAATGATCAGACTGAGGAGGAAGCGGAAGACATTCCAGTTGATCTAAAAGAAGCATTTGACCGTTGGAACCTTGAAGCGGCAGTTCTCAGCAATAATACAGGACGTAAGTGCCTTTATCGCGCATTGAGTGAAAGTGAAATTGCTGCTTTAAAATTAGAGGTGGTTCAATAGCTGTGAGAAATCGAATCTATGGTATCGAAACTGAATATGGCTTACTGATCAAAGATAATGAATTTAAGCTTGATCCGGTGCAAGCGGCAATTAGAATCAAAGACCATATCTTTAAATCATCAAGACTTGGGGTTCTAGATCAGCACTACCGAGCCAACGATGAACCACCTGAAAACGGTGGGTTTTTACTAAATGCCGGGCGTATATACCTAGATATGGGTCACCTGGAATACGCTTCGCCAGAATGCTTTACTCTGACCGATCTCGTTACCTATGATCGCGCGGGCGATACACTGATTCAAGATGCAGTGGAAGAGCTCGGTTGGAGAGACTCAATAGGCATTATTAAAAACAATGTCGACCTTGAAACCAACGCGACGTTTGGTTGTCATGAGAATTATTTGGTTGGCCGAGGATTTCCCTTTGATGAACGGGAAAACCTGAAATTGCTGTCAGCATTTTTAGTTACCCGACAAATTTATTGCGGCGCAGGGAGAATTGGCGCGTGTAACCCTCATCCTTTTCGCGACTGGGAGGGTAACTTTGTCGAGGAAGCAGAAGCTAATGTTGATTTTCAGATTTCTCAAAGGGCAGATCATATTCCAAATGAGTTCTATCGATGGGTTCAGTATAACCGCTCTATAGTCAACACTCGCGATGAACCGCTGGCAGACCCCAGTAAGTACCGAAGGATCCATTTATTAGTTGGTGACTCAAATATGAGCGAGTTTGCTACCGCTATGAAAATGGGGACCACCACCCTTATCCTTGAGCTCATGGAGCAGGATATTGCCAATCCTGACTGGATACTTGCCGAGTCAGTGGAGACCATGCGGGCGATATCACGAGATCAAGAATTTAAATGGGAATTGACTTTAAGAAACGGACGCCACACAACGGCACTCGAGTTACAAATAGATATGATGCAAACTGCGAGGAAGCACCTTGCTGGAATGAATCGTGAGACGGACTGGATTATACATGAGTGGGATTTGGTGTTGAATGATTTGTCTAAAGGACCTGAAGCGTTAATAGGCCGTGTTGATTGGGCGACAAAATATTGGATGCTCTCGGAATTTAGGAAAGAAGAAAACTTAGATTGGCATGATCCGTGGCTAAAGAGTCTTGACTTGGAATATCATAATCTTAATAAGAACAGTGGCCTTTACTGGAGCCTGGAAGGCACAGGAGAAGCCGTAAGAAAAACAAACGATGAGGCTATAGAGTATGCAAAGACTATTCCTCCAAGGGGTACGCGTGCTGATGGGAGAGGCGAGTTTGTCAAGACTCTTGTAGACGTGAATAGCAAGTCTTTATATCTTATAGATTGGATTGGATTTCGGTTTGGCAGGAATGAAGCACCATTTTTAATGCTTGATCCTTTTATTTCCTACAAAGAGGAAATACGAAACTACCTTCAAAATACGGAGAAACACGGGGGCCAAGAATCAACTACCTATACGGGAACTCAATAATAATCAAAAAGAGCAATTGGTAGATACTTGTCGTAAAATTAAAACTTCTCAGATCTTGGGTACGGTATTAAGCTTAACTTTTAACAGGTGCTATATTTTTGCATAATTGTAGAGATAAGAACATGCCTTATTGGGATTTTTGTACGATATAAAAAAATCAATCTGGATGGATGCTATGTTGTGCTGACTAAATAGTGGTTCGATTTTTTTTATTGATACTGGGATTGGTTATTTATGAGCGACTGTTTGTTTTGTAAGATTAGCGAGGGGAGTATCCCCACTGAAAAGATCTACGACAATAACGGGGTGTTTGCTATCAGAGACATTAACCCACAGGCCCCGGTTCATTTTCTGATTATCCCTAAAAAACATTTTTCCACTATTTTGGAAGTCAAAGAAACTGACCATGAAATGATAGGTTCTGTCTACTCTGTAGCAAACCAACTCGCAAAAGAAAGCGGGCTGGATCAAACAGGATTCCGGGTTGTCCTTAATTGCGGAGCTGAAGCGGGTCAGTCAGTTTTTCACATTCACTATCACTTTCTGGGTGGACGAGTTTTAAAGTGGCCGCCAGGTTAACCCCAATGATTACCTCCCAACAACTTTACAACAAGCTTAAAGATATTCAAGTGGGGAATCCGCTTTGTCGATTTACTGAGCAGAGTTGTGATGACCTCATACCGATAATTCAACGCATTGAGGCACTCAAGCAGGAGAAAAATGCCATCATTTTGGCGCACAATTATGTTGCACCCCAAATCCTGTACGGTGTAGCGGATCATATGGGTGATTCGTACGGTTTAGCTAAAAAGGCACGAGAGTCAAATGCTGAAGTAATTGTTTTTGCTTCGGTTCGATTCATGGCGGAAACAGCTAAAATTCTAAACCCAGACAAGGTAGTGCTAGACCCAAACCCTGATGGTGGTTGCACTTTAGCAGATGGAATCACTGCTGAAGATGTTGAAAATTTACGGGCAAAATTTCCGCACCACACATTTGTTTGCTATATAAACACTACGGCTGAAGTAAAAGCGCTATGTGATACATGTGTTACTTCATCCAATGCATATAAGGTAGTAGAGCGGATTAAAAATGATCAGATTTATTTTTTACCAGATCGATTGATGGGAGAAAATATAAAAAAATATTTAAAGAAAAATGGAGTGCGAAAAAATATAGAGTTGTATGATGGAACCTGCTATGTCCACGAAGAGTACCAACCAGAAAGCGTTGATCAAGTGAGGAAGAATTTCTCTGGCGTAGAAATTTTGGCACATCCAGAGTGTAGGCCAGATGTGGTAGACAAGGCTGACTACGTAGGGTCAACTAGTGGCATGCTGAACTATGTGCGTAAATCTTGCCGAAAAACTTTTTTTTTACTAACAGAATGCGGGTTGACGGGAATTTTGGAATCGGAATTTCCAGATAAACAATTTGTAGGGACCTGCACTACTTGCCGATACATGAAGGCTAATTCATTAGAAAATATTCTTAATGCACTTGAAAAACCAACTTCTTATAATGTCATTGAACTTGACTCCAAAGTTCAAAAAAATGCATTAAGTTGCGTAGAAAAAATGTTTTCATACGCGGAAGGTTGATCGTAAGCTAGTTAGTTGCGCCCAAATTATGGATGGTTATTTAGGGCCTGTCATTTCTTCAGGCCGAACCTTATCGTCAAACTCCTCTGCAGTAAGTAACTCTAGGGCAACAGTCGCTTCTTTCAGAGTGGTGCTTTCATCGTAGGCTTTTTTAGCCACTTTGGCAGCATTATCATATCCAATATGAGGGTTGAGTGCCGTTACGAGCATGAGTGAGTTTTTTAAGTGTGCTTCAATCTGGGGTTTGTTAGGTTTGATTCCTGAAATGCAATGTTCGTTAAAAGAACGACATGAGTCTCCGAGGAGTTGAATAGATTGGAGTAAATTGTAAATCATAACTGGTTTAAATACATTAAGTTCAAAATTACCAGAAGAACCGCCAACAGCGATTGTAGTGTCATTGCCAATTACCTGAGCTGCAACCATCGTCATTGCTTCAGATTGCGTGGGGTTAACCTTGCCTGGCATAATTGAACTTCCCGGTTCGTTCGCTGGTAGAGTTAACTCACCTATGCTGCATCGAGGTCCAGATCCAAGCCACCTTATATCGTTGGCGATTTTCATGAGAGAGCAGGCAAGTGTTTTCATTACTCCACTAGCCTCGACCACAGCATCATGCGCTGCAAGTGCTTCAAACTTATTGGGTGCTGTTATGAAATCTCGTTTTGTGAGCGAACTAATTTTTTCTGCCACATTCACCGCAAAATCACGGTGCGAGTTAAGTCCAGTTCCTACGGCTGTACCACCAAGTGCTATGTGACTGAGTCTAGGAAGGCAACCCTTTACTCTTTCGATCCCATTAATTAATTGTTGCACATATCCACTGAATTCTTGCTCGAGAGTAAGAGGCGTTGCGTCCATTAAATGAGTTCGCCCAATTTTAATAATGCCTTGAAATTCGGAACATTTTTTTTTAATCGAGTCATGCAGTCGCGTAAGCTCCGGTAGTAGGTGATCGTAAATTCTTTCGACTGCGGCAATATGCATGGCGGTGGGGAACGTATCATTGGAAGACTGCCCCATATTGACATGATCGTTTGGGTGGATGGGTTTTTTTGATCCTAACTGCCCTCCTGCAATTTCGATAGCTCGATTAGCGATGACTTCGTTAGTATTCATGTTAGATTGAGTCCCGCTTCCTGTTTGCCACACGCGGAGAGGAAAATGATCATCCAGGGTTCCAGCGATCACTTCATCAGCGGATTGGATGATAAGGTCTTTTTTATCTTTTTGTAAAAGGCCTAATTCTGCATTAACAAGTGCTGAAGCTTTTTTTAGAATGCCCATGCCTCGTATAATTTCTCGAGGCATGGTTTCTTTTCCTATGTCAAAGTGGATGAGCGACCTAGCGGTTTGGGCTCCGTAATAGCGGTCCGAAGGAACTTCAATTTCACCCATGCTGTCAGTTTCGATCCGCATCATCAAGGAACCCTCCTAAAAATGTAAACTAGTTTGTGTTTTCTATGAAATATTTCGCACCGGAATGATTAAATGGATTTTATCATAAAGTCCTGAGCGGTGTGGCTTTTAGAAAAAATAACCTTAACTTATTGATGAAGGTCGTACTGCAAAAGCAGTTATTAAGGGGCAACCTTTAAATCGTTAGGTCAATTTATGTGGAAAAATCAGGCATATTTTTAGAAACGTAGGTTTTAAATTTTTTTAAAATACGCTGCTCTGTTTGACGAATGGCTTCGCGAGTTACGTTCTGGTCATCAGCGATTTCTTGAAGGGAGCGAGGGGTTTCGCTAAGAATGCGTTCCGATAAAATTTTTTGTTCGACAGGTTTGAGTCCTTTTCTAAAATCATTAATTTCTTGTTTAAGGGATTGGAGGAATTGATTCCGCTCAGCATTTTCTTCTGGTGATGCGGTGGTATTATCAGAGAGAAACATTGCGGGCGTGGTTTCATCACCCTCGCGCATAGGGGTATCAACCGAAACGTCAGCAGCTCCTAAGCTGGTTTGGACATCAATTACATCAGATTCATCAACACCAAAGTGCTCAGCCAAAAGTTTTGGTGTGGGTGTGAAGCCTTGGTTCTCAAGTTTTTCCTTTTCTTTGCGTAAATTATAGAGTAATTTTCGCCGTGCGTTAGTTGTTCCAACACGCACAAGTCGCCAATTATCTAGCATATATTTAAGAATATAAGATCTAATCCACCAGGTAGCGTAAGAGGATAACCGCACACCGCGAAAAGGGTCAAAATTCTTCACTGCTTTTAAAAGCCCAACATTACCTTCCTGGATAAGGTCCATCATATTTTGCCACTGTCTACGGAAGGTCATTGCAATACGCACTACGAGCATAAGGTGTGAGGTAGTGAGCCTATAAGCGGCATCAGAATCACATGTTTTCCGCAGTTGAATTGCCAACTCATGCTCTTCTTTTTCAGTTAAATTTTCATACTGCCTAATTTCATTAAGATATGCCGTCAGAATGTCAATTCGGGCAATACTGGCATCTTGAGTTATCGCTGGTAGCAAGGATGAGGGTTCTTGATCGAGTTCCTTTGGCTCAAGCGGTTTTATCTCATCGGGAGCAACTATTTCTACTTCTACATTAGAAGTAACTTTCTCTGTCAAATTATCATTCATAAATTAAAATAAAAGATTGCGTTTATTTAAAATCCAGTCCTTATATAGTTCTTGAATTAAATGTTTTGTAAACTTAAAATGAAATAATGGTAAGACTAATCATTATACTAGCTCTTGTAGCTGGATTCATAATGTTATACCGATCGTTGTTCGGTGGGGCGAGTTCCCCCCGCAAGGTCGATCCAACAGATACTGCTGACATGGCACAAGATCCTCAATGTGGGACATATGTGCCCAAAAGACAGGCTGTTCTCAAATCTATTCAGGGCAAGGAGCATTTTTTTTGTAGTAAAAAATGTGCTGATGAATACTCCCCTAAAAAAAAATAAACACTACAAACGTATAGAAAGAACATTATTTGAATGCTCTGACTAATGTTCTGTTAGTTTATTGGCTTTAGCTCCAGTAGTCAATTGTAAGGGTTTGTTGAAAAAATATTTTGCTATCTTTTATTGTTAATTTTTTCAAGGAGTTGACGTGGTCAAAAGAATGATATTTTGTATGGTTTTTTGGGTGTCTTTGTTTGGCCTTGAGCCGGTAGCCACCCAGGCCGAAACCGAATGCCAGCTGGTAGAAAAGAAAAAAATAAAAGTGGAGGGATACATTTCAAAGAAATTCCGAAAAGAGCGAAAAAGGATAACTAAGGAATTCGCCGAAATGGGAAACACGCGTATAGCGCTTAGGGTTTTCCCTATGGGGAAAACTTCAAATGTTGTAGCGGTGGGTCGTTGTGTGCCAGCGTACATTGCTCGGCATGTTTTGACAACAGCAAAAAAGTATACTGGTGGGATAGGGAGCTTGGTGGTTCAAGGTTTCATCCCTAGCCATTGGATAGGAATAGGTACTACGATATTTGATGAGCCTTCTCAGCAGAAGGTCACAGGTGAGCAGGCAAGTCAATTACTTAATCCAAGTCTTGACGATAAAAATTTTCACGCCCTTTACCAAAAGTTTTCAAAACAAAATAAACTTGTCCCGTATTTTGGGCTTAAGGTTCCTAATGCAAAAATTCCTGGTAATACTAATAGTACGGTCTTAAGCCCTTAATAAAAAATTCTGTTTGAAATAACCTTTCAGACATTATGAAAGGTTGAGGCTTGGCTGTCTCAACAACATGAAAAAAATCTACGTCAAGCACGTAAAGCATTATCTGCAAAGGGAAATGGGCGAGTTTCCGTATGGGGCTAACTGGCAGAAATCCAATCAAAAGTCGTAGCTTTATATTGTTATGTTCTCGCTTATATTGTCCTTTACATTTCTCGAGAGGCGATGGGGCGTTTGGGTTGAGTTAGTTCATTGTTGCACCAAGATTTTTTTCTCCAAACTGGGTAGAGGGTGACGTCTTTATTTTTAGAAAGTTTTATTCAACCGGTCACCCAAGACCAGTTCATTCATCTTCAGAACGACTCCGGATAGCTAACAGTTTCGAACAACTTGCAGTGTGTTCCCCGTCACGTGGCAAAAAAAGATCAGGTCTTGGTGTTCGGTTGGGAAACCTAAAGCAGTTGAAGAGTTCCTAGTCACGGCGTATGAGGCGGACAGAGTGAGAGAGGGTTTTGTCATCTTTTTCGTACCAATAAGGGAACCCATTGATATAAAAAATAATTTGAGCTTCGCGACCTCTCGTTTCAGAGGTCCATGTAGTGTTTCCTGCTCCAGGTGGAAAAATAGAATCTAGGTGGATGTCGCCACCTTTAAAATCTTTGTTAAGTTTATTTTTGTCAAAGAGTGATAGGGCTTCCTGCGCTGAGGGTATTCGCCAATCGCTGTGCCCTCCAAATGATTTCCCATTTATGTCTTCGGTATATGTTTCTGTTTCATCCCAAGAAACATCTTTTTTAAGGTGTATTCTAGAGTCGCTTGCCATCCATGTAAGGCTAGTTTGAGAGTCATATATAGTCTCGTCCGCATTTTTTAAAAATCTCGACTTTTCATTTTTCATGGTTATAGAGGGCCTTTATTTTTTGGTAAGTTTTTTTCTTTCAGATTAGCGAATTTATTGCAGTCTGTAAAGATCAGGTCGTCGATCTGTGAATAAATTATCGCTAGAATTAATATACTTGTTGCGTGATTTCTCAATGTCGATATCAACGATATTTGTTTCTTCTTGTTTTTTAGAAGCTCGACAAAGAATATTACCATCAGGGTCAACTACTTGGCTTTGCCCGATAAAATTAAGTGAATTGTTTGGAGTGCGTTTCTCGGTGCCGACCCTATTGGCAGTAACTATAAAAATGCGGTTTTCCAAACAACGGGTAATTATTGATTGGGGGCAGTGTGGAAGAACGAGATTAGAAGGGTGGGCAATCAAGTCTGCACCGCTCAAAGCAAGGGTGCGGGCGGTTTCTGGAAAGCGCCAGTCAAAGCAGATCATAACACCAACGCGAGCCGAACCAATATTAAAAACTTTTAAAGGTAAGTCACCTTTTTCGAAGCAGTTTTTTTCAGTATCAAAAAGGTGTATTTTTCTGTACTTGCCTAGATAGCCATTTGGCCCAATTATCACTGCTGAATTATAAGATCGATTCCCGTAACATTCTGCTATACCTGCAATAATTGAAGTTTGGTTTTTGTTACAAATGCGAATGAGTGTTTGAGTTGTAGGTCCTTCTGGAATAGGCTCGCTGTGCCTAAATGCTTCTTTTTGATTCAGGAAATGGTAGCCAGTACTGAACAGTTCGGGCAAGACCATTAAATCGACAGTAAGTTGAGATAGTAAAGGTTCAATTTTTGATAAGTTGTATCCAATTTTGCCGAATACAGGGTTATTCTGTATAAAGCCAACGCGCATTACACAAATGCCCTTTCTTATTGGAAAAAATCAGGTTGTCTTGGTTTATT
>JAPYPK010000054.1 GCA_029937655.1 Nitrospinaceae bacterium | reverse complement strand
CTTAAGATTTCTTTTATTTTTTTTTCTCACTTTATTATTTTTTGCAGTTGTTGTAGCGTCTATATTGGGATCAATTGAAAGTGGGGACGACTCTGCCCATGCGGAGTTGAAATTATTGAATGGAAGAAAGAAGAGAAGTTCGTTGAAGGGGAACCAAAAACTATCCGTTTCTAGGTTTGCTTTAATGCGAATATAATATTTTTCGTTAAAATCTAATCGCCTGGTAGAAGCTATGGGTATGTTACTTAATGTGAGCATCAATTTTTGAGACTTTTGTTTGTTACGAGTTGATATCTTTCGCTTAACACCTTTCCCGAGTTCTGTGAATCGGTACACACGCTTTAACGAGTCATATTTCATTACGTGCTTGATTGTGTTGCTGCTTATTAGGGTATCGTTCCATAAAGTGTTTGCCTGTCGGAGTTCAGCCTCGAATGTAAAAGTTATGGGGATTCCATCCTCGACGGCATCTTCAATATCGTCAGTGAATCCTTCGACCAATCGTGCGTTTATCACGACTGTTTTTCCATTTGTTCCTACACCAATATTTACGAGAGAGGGTGCAGCTTCTACTATCAACTCACTCATGTGAAGCAAAACTGTCATGACTAACAATGAAGCCAAGCCTTTGAGTTTAGATGCCATTTTTTTTAAAAAAAATAAAAGTTTCAGAGAGCCCTTCTTTTAATGAAACTTTAGGTGACCAGTTAAGAGAGTCCTGTATTTTTTTATAATCGATACAACTTCTACGTTGCTCAAAATTATTTTTTTTCGAGGTTTGAACTTCGATATCAGATTCTGCTACCTCTAATATTAAATGAGTTAATTCATTAACCGATGTTTCTTGGCCCGTCCCAACATTGAATGTGTCTGAACCCTCTAGATTTAAGGCTAATAAATTAGCGTGTGTAATGTCTCTTACAAAAATATAATCTCTTGTTTGTTCTCCATCACCGTTAATTATCGGTGCTTGTGCATTTAATAACCGATTATAAAAAATTGCTACAACTCCAGCTTCTCCATTAGGGTTTTGGCGAGGACCAAAAACATTGCCATAGCGAAAAATTATAGACTTAAGTCCGTATTGCTCTTTATAAAATCTGAGATACCCTTCTACGCATAACTTCGAAAGTCCATATGGGCTAGTCGGTTTTTGGGGATGATTTTCCCTTGCAGGGAAATAATCCTGCTCTCCATAAATAGCTCCCCCTGTTGACGCAAATATAAACTTGTCAACGCCACATTTTACGGCGTTTTGCAAGAGCTGTAAAGTGCCAATGATGTTTGATTCTGCGTCTTTTATTGGATTTTTAACTGAATCACTTACTGAAATTTGAGCGGCATGGTGATTGATAACTTCAATACGTTCTTTCTGAATGATATTAGCAAGCCGCGGGTCAGAAATTGATATTTGATGAAAGGTAGCTTTTGGGTTTATAAATTCTTTTCGGCCTTTTGACATGTCATCAATAACTACTACGTTGTGATGATTCTCAATATATGCATCGACAATATGTGACCCAATAAACCCTGCCCCACCGGTTACAAGTATATTCATTTTTGAGTTTTATTTATAAGGTTTTTAAGGCTGTATAATGTTTCCATGGCTTGCCTTGGAGATAGATTGTCCGGGTCGATAGATTCTAGTTGTTTAATCGCAGGATGAGCTGTTTCTAAAAATAGACCGAGTTGCTTAGCTTGAGGTTTGATTGGTTCTTCTTCCGAGTGAGCTATTTTTGGGACTCCGACGTCGTCAAATTCACTCTTTTCCAGATTGAATAAAACCTCGCGAGCACGGGTCAGTACTTTTTCTGGTAGACCAGCTAATCTTGCGACTTGTATCCCGTAGCTTTTATCAGCTCCCCCCTCAATGATTTTTCGTAGAAAAATTATTTCCTCATTCCATTCCTTTACTTGTACGTTAAAGTTCTTTACTCCTTTTAAAACTAAAGCTAAATCGGTGAGCTCGTGATAGTGGGTGGCGAATAAAGTTTTAGGTCCACCTCCTTTCGCGCTGTCACCATGCAAGTATTCAACGATAGACCATGCGATGCTGATACCATCAAAAGTGCTAGTGCCTCTACCAATTTCATCAAGAATAATAAGGCTTCTATCTGTAGCATTATTTAAAATATTAGCGGTTTCATTCATTTCTACCATGAACGTAGACATACCTTTTTGAAGGTGATCTTGAGCCCCTACACGGGAGAATATTCTATCAACGATACTTATATGAGCTGAATCAGCGGGTATGAAACTTCCAATCTGTGCCATTAGCGTTATTAATGATACTTGTCGAAGATATGTGGACTTGCCAGCCATGTTGGGGCCGGTGATAATCATTATTTGATCATCTGTACTATTGAGTCGAGTATCATTGGCAATAAATTGATTTTCAGGAATGATGCGTTCTATGAGTGGATGTCGACCATTTTTAATAGTAAGCTCGGTTCCTTCAGAGATTTCTGGTTTTGAGTAGTTATAGTTATGAGCAATTTCGGCGAGGGACGTTATTGCATCAAGGTCGGCGATAATAAGCGCCATTTTTTGAATTTTGAATCCATGGGTTGCTACTTCCTCGCGGGTCTGTTGAAAAATTTTGTGTTCCAGTTCTATTGCTTTTTCTTGAGCCCCGGTGATCTCTACTTCATATTCCTTTAGTTCCGGGGAAATAAAACGCTCTGCGTTAACAAGTGACTGTTTGCGGATGTAGTCTTCTGGGATGCGATCTAGGTTTTTTTTGGTTATTTCAATATAGTACCCATAAATTTTATTGAACCCTACTTTTAAAAACGAGATACCTGTGCGCTCTTTTTCTTTTGCCTCTAGTTGAGCAATCCAGTTTTTCCCATCACGTGCGATTGCTTTAAGTCGATCTAATTCTGGGTCACATCCACTTTTAATACAGTTTCCTTCTTTAAGGCTAAAGGGTGGGTCATCGATTATTTTTTTTTCAATAAGTTCGTGTACACTTTTAAGGTTATCCCATTTAGATTTAAACGTATTTAAAGAAGTATTCTTACTTTGGTTTAAAAGTTTTAATAGGTGAGGTAGAGTTGAAAGTGAAAGTTTGAGCGCAATCATGTCGCGTGCGTTACAAATAGAAAGAGAAATACGCCCAATCAGCCTTTCCAAATCATGTATTGATTTGAGTTGATCTCGAATAGCTTGTCTCAATAACAAATCATTTTTAAAAAAATCTACTTGATCAAGTCTTTCTTTGATTAAATGGATGTCAATATTGGGCTTTAGAATCCATTCTCTAATGCATCGAGCTCCCATAGCTGTTTGTGAGGAATCAAGTAAGTCTAATAAAGAATTTTTTCGACCTCCTTCACTTGACTCTACTAGTTCTAAACTCCTTATGGTCGCTTGGTCCATGAGCACATAATTATGAATATTAAAAACACTGATCGCGCTGATGTGTTCAAGAGTAGACTTTTGTGTTTTATATAGGTACTGAATAAGAGCTCCAGCGGAAGAAATGGCAAGTTTCATGTTTTCGCAGCCGAATCCCTCGAGGGAACCTGTTTTAAAATGTTCAATTAATAGGCGGTAGGAGTCTTTGTATAAAAAAGTCGATTCTTCACAAGGTTGTAAACTACTCTCTCGGTCTTCTAACCATTTTGGTTTATTAAATTTATCAACTAAATTTTCAGATATGATAATTTCTTTAGGATTGAATTTTTCTATCTCATCTTTTAATAATGACACTCTATTATCACCGTAAAACTCTGTTACCTTAAAGAGTCCAGTTGTTATATCTAGAGCTGCAAACCCCCATCCTTTAGTATTTGAATGGAGTGAAATGAGAAAATGATTTTGTTTTGGGTCGAGTAGATTGTCATCCAGGATCGTCCCGGGTGTTACCACCCTTACCACCTCGCGCTTTACTAAACCCTTTGTGAATTTTGGGTCTTCTGTTTGTTCACAAATAGCGACTTTTTTACCCGATTTGATGAGCTTGGCGATATAAGATTTGGAGGAATGATGAGGAATGCCACACATGGGGGTTGGATTGGTTTTATTTTTATTTCTAGAGGTAAGAGCAATTTCTAAAACACGCGAAGCAATCTTGGCATCTTCATTAAACATTTCATAGAAATCTCCCATGCGGAAAAAAAGAATAGAATCCGGATACTCCTTCTTGATGGTTATATACTGCTGCATCATTGGAGTTTCTTCCTCTAATTTTATAATGCTTTGAGTGACGTTATTCATGAGAAATAAATTAAAGACCAATTTTTTTAAAACTAGGAACTAACCCCTCATAAGTTTTTTGCAAATGTTCCGGGATAACTCTGGTCTCTGCGATTACTGGCATAAAATTAGTGTCTCCCGTCCACCTTGGAACGATATGATTGTGAATATGTTCGTCGTATCCTGCTCCAGCACTTTTCCCTAAATTGAACCCCACATTAAAACCATCAGGGGTGTTTGAATCACGAAGAATTTGAATACAGTTTTTTGTGAGTTCAGTGATTTCTAAAGATTCGTTGCTGTCAAGTTTTGTAAGACAGGCTAAATGACGGTATGGCGATACCATAAGGTGTCCGTTGTTGTATGGGAAAATATTCATGATGACAAAACAATACTCCCCTCTAAAAAGTATAAAATTTTTTTTATCGTCTTCAGTTTTTGGAAGGGAACAGAAAATACATTCATCTGATTTATCTTGGGTAATGTATTCCATGCGCCAGGGCGCCCATATTTTTTTCATAAGTTAAAAGCCTACTGTTAATCTGAATACAAACTACATGATCCTTCTGGTTTCTTGTTGGGGAATATCCAGTCAAATAGCTCTCGAGTCTTTTGCTTCATGTGGCATGCCTCTTCGTTAGATCGTTCATGGTCGAACCCGAGAAGATGAAGAATTCCGTGAATGAGTAAAAGCACGATTTCTTCTTCTAAAGTTAATCCATGCTCAGCGGCCTGCCTTTTAGCCGTAACTGCAGATATTACTACGTCCCCCATTAGGTGATAACTCGGCTTACTTTCTTCCTCTTCATCATTTTGAGAAAAAGAAAGTACATCCGTCACTCGATCTTGTCCTCGATATTGTTTGTTGAGTGTGCGTATTTTCCTATCATCAGCTAAGAGAACACTGAGTTCTTGGTTTTCGCATCCCAAAACTAGCAAAATACTCTCCCCCTGGTTTTCGAGTAACACGCAGTCGATAGAATGCTCTTTTTGCTCATTATTTATAAAAACTGGCATCAAGTTGTCATTTATATTTAATCAACCTTAAATCAATTTTGGCTGTAGGCTTTAATAATATGTTTAACTAAGTCGTGTCTTAAAACATCTTTTTCGCTAAAGTTGACGAACTTGATGCCCTTAATATTTTTGAGAAGGGTTTGAGCTTGAATCAAGCCTGAGTTTTTTGAGTGATCCAGGTCAATTTGTGTAATATCGCCGGTGATTACCATTTTAGAGTTGAAGCCAAGTCTAGTGAGAAACATTTTCATTTGTTCTTTGGTAGAGTTTTGTGCCTCATCAAGAATTACAAAGGAGTCATTGAGTGTGCGCCCGCGCATATAAGCTAGAGGAGCGATTTCGATGATTCCATCTTCCATTAGTTCTCTCACCCTGCCAGGTTCCAAGGCATCGTCAAGAGCGTCGTAAAGCGGCATGAAGTAAGGGTTAATTTTTTCTGAGATATCTCCTGGTAGAAAGCCAAGCTTCTCTCCTGCCTCAACCGCCGGACGGGCTAAAATAATCTTCTGAAATTGTCGTTTGAGTAGCCCCTCCACTGCAAGCGCTACAGCTAAATATGTTTTTCCTGTCCCCGCTGGTCCAATCGCTAAGACAATATCTTCTTGCTTTACCGATTGAATAAATTCCCTCTGGGTTGAACTTTTTGGAGTAATGAACCCCTTCTTAGGAGATACAGTTATTCTCTCTGAAAAAATAGTTTTTAAACTTACGGTTTTGTCTTCTGCTAGCAGGCGGGTTGCAAATTTTATGTCGTCATTCTTGAGCTTATAACCTGAAACTAAAAGATCCTCTAATTGAGTTAAAAGGATGTCAACCGTATTAATTGAATCGAAGCCACCTGTTATTTTGATTTGGTTTTCTCGAGTCGTAATTCGGACGCTAAACTTTTTTTCTATTTGTTTGAGGTTGCTGTCCTGGGCACCAAAAATTTCTGGAATATGAGCAAGGTTTTCGAGAAGAAGCTCTTTTTTGACGATTTGGTTCAAGAGAGGTGAGGTCCCTGCTAGAGTTTAAAACAGTTATTATATCCCCGCGCGTTTTGACTTGTCAAACGCAAGGGACCTCTTGTTAAATAGTTATAATAAAAGTAGTTAGGTTGGTTTTAATTGGAGTTTCGGGATAGTGCTAAAAGACTGAGAAATTCACTACGGGTTCGTGCATCATCCTTAAAACACCCAAGCATGGAGCTCGTGGTAGTGTAGGAGTTTTGCTTTTCAACTCCGCGCATAGACATGCAAAGGTGCACTGCATCAATAACAACAGCTACTCCTGCTGGCTTTACAATATTTTGTATGCATTGGGCAATTTCAGTGGTCAAGCGCTCCTGAACCTGTAAGCGTCTGCTGTATGCATCTATTAGGCGAGGAACTTTGCTTAGCCCTATTATTTTGCCTTGAGGAAGGTATGCAACATGACATTTTCCGAAAAAAGGAAGCATATGGTGCTCACAAAGGCTGTAGATATCGATATCCTTAACGATAACCATCTCGTTATAGTTTTCACTGTAGAGCGCATCGTTTACTAATTTGTCGACGTCTATATCGTAGCCACTGGTCAAGAATTTTAACGACTTTTCTACCCTTTCGGGCGTTTTAAGCAGCCCTTCACGTTTGGGGTCTTCGCCAATGGCATGCAAAATCCGTTCTACTAATGATTGAAGCCCAGTGCTTTTAGATGGTAGGTTCACAGATACCCCCTCTATAGACAACGTAATTACGCTCGGATTCGTAAAGTTTGATTTCGTGTAGACGGCCCTTGGTAATCTTAGGTTCGAGAATTTCCCAAAACTTGATTGCTAGATTTTCTGCGGTAGGGATCATTCCGCTTAAATAATCAACATCTACATTCAGATTTTTATGATCCACTTTGGCTATAATTTCCTGTGTGGTTAATTTTTTTAATTCCTTGAGGTCAAACACCATTCCCGTGTCTTCGCATACTTCTCCGGATAACGTAACTTCCAGAACGTAATTATGTCCGTGCCCATTTTTATTATTGCATAAGCCAAATGTGGCTTCATTTTTTTCATCCGAAAAATTCGGATTGTAGAGGCGATGACTCGCACAAAACTCATGCTTCCTTGTTATAAATATCATGGGGCAGGCGTTTCTATGTAGAAGAATGATATTATTTTAAATATTTCCGTTTATTATCGGTTGAGTAAAACCCGGGTCCATATAAATGGAACGTCATGCTATTCATGACTTTTTGTAGGGGACCTTTGCATTTTTCACATTCAGTTAGTGGCTCGTCCGACACTTTTTGTAAAACCTCGAATGTTTCTTTGCATTTCTCGCACTGGTAGTCGTAAAAAGGCATATTAAGTTCTCCTAACGCAGTTTTCTCATAAAGTGTAATAACTCTTTAATATAGTATCAGCATTTTTTGTCAAAAGTTTGCTCTTTCAGGATTGATTGTCTGATGTCCCCTGGTTTCTCTTTTTTTGAGATGTTTACGAAACAGGTGCAATGTTTTTGAAATATTGTCTTTAAGTGTGTTTAGTTGATACATAGGTCCGGGAAGAGTGAGTCCCCATTCTGGGTCAAATATACCAACTACCATATTATCATTTGCAATAACTTGAAGAATAATAAACCGGTCCATTGAATGCTTATTTTGAACCGATTCAGGCATCATCAATGTCTGGTTTTTATTTTTAAGCCCAAACCTCATTACAGCTTGCCCAGTCTCCACAGGATTGAATCCTATTTTTTGGATATACTTACCTAGTCCTGCAAATATCCTATCTTCCGGAAATATTAGAATACCAAAATTTTCAAAATTTTTGTATAGCTGATACTTATACCCAGAGTGGGTGGGTGCTGCCTTTCCCATTCCCGTTGAGGAAAAAGCTACAGCAAAGAAAAAAAATATGAGTATTTTTTTGATCTGCATTATAGAAATTTCTCTAAGGGGTTAGAAAAAATCAAGAAACGATTTCTGTTTGACTAAAAAAATAGGACGTTTCAAAAGCTGCTGTTTCCGGTGCGTCTGATCCGTGGACCGAGTTTCTTTCTAAATTAACAGCAAATTCCTTTCTAATAGTTCCTTCATCAGCTTCTGCCGGATTTGTGGCTCCCATCAGTTTACGCCATGCTTTAATTGCACCCTCCTTTTCAAGCACCAGTAGTACGACGGGACCTCCACACATTGATTTTGTCAGGTCTTTGAAGAAAGGTCTTTCCTTGTGAACATGGTAAAATCCTTCAGCGATGGGTAAGGTCAAGAGGACTCGTTTCATTGAGGCAATACGAAATCCTTCAGCCTCGATTCTTTCTAAAATTTTTCCAATCAGGTTGCGTTCAACTGCGTCTGGTTTAATAATGGCAAAGGTTTGTTCCATGATGGGGGTTTTTATTTCTGGTAAAAGATTAAATAAAATAAAAAAAGGTACTTGAGCTTGATGGCGCCCAAATACCTATTTTAAATAACAAATAAAGAGATTATCGTAAAACGATACCGGTCCTCTTTATTACGAATTTTTCTTCAAGATCCTCAACCCATTTCATCTTGATGGCATTATTTTTTGCTATATCGTCACATATATATACACATATTTCACATGCCTTACATCTGTCCACAGACACATAAGCAGACTTGTCTAATTCACTGTAATTGATGCAATTAGATTCTGGACAATAGGTAGTGCATAGGGAACAACTTTTCTGCGAACATATATCTTTATCTACATCTGCTATGTAGTACATAGTATCTCCGGTAAAAAATATTAAACATTAACTGTCCCACAGGTACTTGCAACAAGCTCTTCTTCGTCAACAAGTTTTGCATCTGGGTGGCCCCAACCTTGATCGATTACATATTTATAGGTCGCGTACAAGGTTCTCATATTTACTTCGAGAAGTTTGGCTTTCTTGGCAAATTTTTTCTCGATAGCGCTGTCTAATGCTGCCGTCCCACCAGAAACAACGATTCCTTTTCCAATAAAGCGGTCCTTAACAGAAGCTCCGAGAGAAACCAGATCTGGCATTCCAAGCACTGCTGCAATAGCCCCACACATACCCATATTAGTAGCTAGTTCAGTTTTAGCAACTTCATTTGCTATTTCCGTGCAAGGTACATTGTAGACCTTGGTGTCATTGACTTCCAATCCCTTTTGTTCATCACTAGTGAAAGGAATGGGCTTACCGGTGTTGATAACGCAAACGCCTCCTTCTTTCAAACCCGTGTAGAAAGGCATGGTATAGGACTTCCCTAGGGTAATAACTGATGGATGAAAAATCATGATGATATTCGGATAGATAATCTCTCCGATTTCATAAATCTCGTCGGCAGAAATTCGAACGTAACTTTCAACCGGTGCGTTGCGCTTCTCTGATCCAAAAAATGGAACCAGAGAACTATGACCACCTGAGATAACAACTCCATTACTCAAAATATGGGAGGCTGTGACAACACCTTGACCTCCAAGTCCCGCCATTCGAACGTTGTAACGTTTTACTGCCATGATTGTTCTCCTTGTTATTTCTTCGCGGCTTTAGCAGCTTTAGCAGCCGCTTTTTCTTTTTTCTCTATTTCGTCCAAATATTCTTTAGCACGATCTGAAATGTGTTCTTCAAACCCATAATTTTTTTTCTCTTTGTCAAAAGCGTCCTGCATGACATCTGGGGTTGGAATTGAGTATTCGATATTGCAGGATGTGTAAGCCTGGACATAGGTAGAACCAAATTCACGTGCGACTAGAATTGCTCGCCGTACAGTTCGAACCACCCGGGCTGGGTTAGTGGGTACAACCCTAGCGACATAATCTAATTTGGCTACCTTTGCTAAACCCAACATGTCCATTTTTTCATCAACCTTACCGCGAGGAGACATTTTTGCGACTAGTCCCTTTTCAGTCATACCGCTTTCCTGACCCCCAGTGTTTCCATAAATTTCATTGTCAAGCATGATAGTTGTAAACTTCTCATGGCGAAACCAACTGTGCATAAGGCCCTGGAAGCCAATATCGACTAGGCCACCATCACCACACATAACCATCACATCTTTTTCTTG
>JAPYPK010000053.1 GCA_029937655.1 Nitrospinaceae bacterium | reverse complement strand
GCACTATGGATCCTGTATTTATGCTGGATGAAGTTGATAAAATGAATTCTGATTTCCGTGGTGACCCTTCCTCTGCGTTACTAGAAGTACTCGATCCTGAGCAAAACTTTAACTTCAACGACCATTATCTTGAGGCGGATTACGACCTATCGCAAGTTCTATTCATCTGTACTGCTAACGTTCTCCACACCATACCCAAACCCCTTTTGGACCGAATGGAGGTAATCCGCTTACATGGCTATACGGATGAGGAAAAAGTCGGGATTGCCGAAAAGTTTCTTATCCCTAAAAAAATAAAAGAACACGGATTAACAAAAAACAACGTTAAATTCAAAAAAACAATCTTAAACCGAATTGTGGATAGTTATACCCGCGAATCAGGAGTTCGTAATTTAGAGCGTGAAATAGCTACCATCTGTCGTAAAGTCGCCAGAAAAGTTGTAGACAAGGGGAAAAAATATTCTACTAAAGTTGGAGTTGACGATCTTAAAGAATTTTTAGGCATTCCTAAATACCAACGCTTGCCTGCGAACAAACCACTTCCGGTGGGTGTTGCCACTGGATTAGCTTGGACGGAGGTTGGAGGCGAACTACTATCAATAGAGGTAACTGTTTTGCCTGGTAGCGGGAAACTTTCGCCTACAGGTACGCTAGGTGATGTTATGAAAGAGTCTGCTCACGCAGCCCTTAGTTATGTTCGATCAAGAGCGAAAGATTTCGGGCTTAAAAATGATTTCTATCAGAAGACTGACATCCATATACATATCCCCGAAGGAGCAGTCCCTAAAGATGGGCCCTCAGCTGGAATCACTATGGCCATCGCAATGGTATCCGCCTTGACAAAAAATCCTCTACGACACGGCATTGCAATGACGGGTGAATTAACATTAACTGGAAAGGTTTTACCTATCGGTGGGCTCAAAGAGAAATCTCTGGCCGCTCATCGAGGGGGCATTTTTAAAATCATTCTGCCAAAGGAAAATGAAAAAGACATCCCTGAAATTTCGGATAAAATTAGAAAAAAAATGATTTTTTATCCAGTTTCTACTATGGATGAAGCCATTAAAGAAGCGTTTGAAAAAAAATTAAGCCCTGGGAAAAAACCAGCTAAAATAAAAATCAGAAAAAAGCAAGCCAGCTCTCGCCAACAACCTGCAACCACGCTGAACTAACTTTTCATTCTCTCAAGCTAAGTGTGGTGTTTTGCATTTTTACCACATGACTAAAAAAACTTTAAAACCTCCTGCCTCACCAACTCAAGGAGGGAAGCTACATGTCTTGGTCTATATGGTGATAGGGAACTAATGCATCTTCATTTAAAACCATAGCCATTACCTGATCCGTATGAATAAATTCATTCATTACTTTTAGTAAAGTAACAGAGTTGGAAAGAAATGCATCAATAGTCTGGTCGTTGATAGATTTTTTTGACAACTCTTCATAAAGATTCATTAGACGCTCCGACTGATCCACGCGCAGACTAATCGTTTTAAAATCTATTTTTCGTGCGTTTATCTTGCGAGCAAACTCCTCATAATTGAGATAATTTTCAATATCTTCAGGATGTTCTCCGCGGGAGATCAGTATTTTTTTTGTCTCTTCACGTCCATAGTCTTGTAGCATTTTTTTAAATTCAATAGCCACCTTATTTAAAGGTACTCCTTCTGACGTTTTACACAAATAACGCAAGCTAAAAATCATCTTATTTATGTTGCTATCGAGTTGCATTCCGTGAAAAGAATAAGGCTTTGAATCCACATTCCTTTCGAAGGCCCCCCACATTCCTCCATGTTTTTGAACTAAAGTTCGCCTTAAATCCAATGAGCCTAATCGATCTAAACAAGAAGCCTTATCTATCGTCACAATTGAATCAGATTTTTTGGTAGTTATTTTTGCAATTAAAGAAGTATTAAGGGGAATGTCTGCTAAAATTTCTTTATTGTCCGAGAAAACTTCCTCCTTGGTTGTTTGCACTTTCTCTGTGCGAACCCATGTGGCTTCCTTCTTTGGTTGAATAACTGGACCTTTCGCTTCCTCCGCACCATCACACGCGAACAAAACCGCAATCGATATTAAATAGCTCGTAAAAATAGCAAACCGAATCATCAAGAAATGCTTTAAAAAATGTTAAAATACTTTTTATTTGATTACTCTTTATACTCTAAATCCTAGAGAGGTTCCAGAAAAGTCCTCAGTTTTGTAATGCGTCATAGATTATACTATTTACGAGTGATCAAAAACCGATAGCCAAACAACACAAACCTATAATGTTTTCCTGTTCGGTTTCAGTTTTAGTTAGTCAAACCAAGCCACTAAAATCATCTTAATTAACCTCTGGATACTCCTGTCCAAAAACCAATTCTATCTGTGGCAAACTCTTAATGTACTTAGTGATTAATGTGCTTTTATGTTCAAAAACGGTGATTATTTCTTGAAATATTTAGAGAAATTATTAACTTCCTTCACTATTCAAGTATCCTAAATCCTTGTAATTTATTTTATTATAAGGGTTTTAGAAAATATTCTTACAAACCTTAAATTGTGTACCTGAATTTGGTAAAAAAAGCTTTAGCACTTTGCTTAATATTACGATATAGCATTTAATAACAATGAGAAAAATTGACATGAGAACTTACAGAATATTCTACTCTATACTTTTCCTTACCCTTTTATCGGCCTGTGAACTTCGAATGGCCCCCACAGAATATTGGTCCAAGCTTTTTCGAACACAAACTGACTCGAGTTACTACCAAGGAAAATCGGAAAGTTTAACAAATGAAATAGCCAGAGATATCGAGGAGTACGAAATTAATAAAATCACCGTTATGGACTTTGTCGATGAGGGGAATCGAACATCGATTCTGGGCGAGTATCTTTCATCTAGAGTAGTCGAGGCATTTACTGACCGTTCGCTGTTTCAAGACCGTATTTTTCACATCACGCAAAAAGGCGAGGTCAACGAAGTTTTACAGCAACTAAACCTGCAGCATAACTACTCGTACGCGAAAAACGACTTAAAGGCACTTGGTGAATCACTCAACTCTCAAGCCATTTTAACTGGGAAAATTACTGATTTAGGTACCAATATTGATATGCACCTTACTTTGACCGATGTCGTAACCGGAGAAGTAATCTCTTCGGCAACACAGCATCTCACCCGTACCAAGTTTGCAGTCGAGATGCTTAGACAGCACTAACCACCTCTTAGTCAATAAACTGGTCTGACATTAACGGTAAAATAATTAAGTTTTCCCTTGAAAGTTTAAGACTGAAGGGCAGACCGGTATTTTCCAAGGGCCATAAGCGGGAAGAAGTGTTGGTACATGTGGTATTTGATAAAGAAATGAATGGGGAAACCCGTTCCCGTAAACTCATCTTCGTACCATGACCCGTATAGCTTTTGTCTATTCAATAAAAATTCAATTCCACGCTTAACAATTATATTTTCCCCCTCTCCACCGGCAATCATTGCCATCACCGCCCAAGAAGTTTGTGAGGCGGTACTAGTACCATTCCCTGCTAACGATGGGGTTTTATAACTTTCGCAAGTCTCTCCCCAACCACCGTCTTCATTTTGATGATCATCAAACCACTTCATCGCTTGACGAACATATGGCTGACTCATATCTTCGCCGATCGAAGCAAGGCCAGTAAGGGCCAACCAACTCCCGTAAATGTAGTTGACTCCCCAGCGACCCCACCAAGACCCATCACTTTCTTGCTTCTTTTTTATAAAACCAATGACTTTTTTAACTTTTGGATGATTTTTTTTAAACCCAATTTGGCTAAGTAACCATAAAACGCGCCCACTCACATCTGCTGTTGGCGGGTCTAGCATGGCTCCATGGTCTGCAAATGGGACCTGATTAAGAATTTCCTTTTCATTGTCTACATCAAACGCTGCCCAACCACCAGACTGGCATTGCATACTGAGTAGCCATGAGGTTGCCCTTTCCGATTCTTTTAACCTATGATGGGAATCTGGTAATTTTATTCGGTTAAGAAATATAAGAATCTCCGCCGTATCATCGCAGTCCGGATAAAGCTCGTTATAAAACTCGAATGGCCAACCACCTGGCTCCACCTGAGGATTCTTAATAGCCCAATCCCCCTTTTTAACTACCTGCTTAGTTAGGATCCATTCGGCCGCCTTCACTAAGGCAGGATGATCCGCAGACATCCCAGAATCACAAAGAGCGTTAGCTGCTATGGCAGTATCCCATAATGGAGAAACGCAGGCCTGCAAAAGTGTACCCTCTCGCCTGTCGATGAGAAATCTTTCCACCGCTTCCCACCCTTTAGTCCATTTCGGATCATCCTTGGGAATCCCCTCATAATGGTAGGCTAATAGAGAATTGAGCATCGCCGGCTGGATCCCAGCAAAGTCACCTTGTTCTTCTTGATGTTCGATAACCCAACGCAGAGCCTTTTTAAGGGCGATTTTACGAAAAGGTTTCCAAGGTGATTTGCCAATAAATTTAATAAGTTTGTCTAGGTGAATAAAAAAATTTCTCCACGAACTAAAAATTGATCCGTCAGGTTCAAAATCTAATTTACGATCATCACTGGTAAAGAGTTCTTTGACGCCACGTCCTTCCGGTAGATAACACACTGGTTTATGACTAATAACAATCGAAAGCGGGACTACCGTGCCACGAGACCAACTAGACATTTCATAAATATTTAAGGGAAACCAGTTTTTAAGCAAAATAATTTCCACAGGAACCGCTGGACAAACTTCCCATAAAATTTGTCCAAACATAGCGAGAAAAACTTTAGTAAATACCCGGGTACTTTTAATACCACCGTTTGCAAAAACAGCTTCGCGCGCTCTAATCATTTCTGGACGGCTTTCGGGAATTTCCGCCAGCTTTAATGCCATGTAAGATTCTACTGTAGAGTTAATGTCACAAGGCCCCCCAAAATACAGCGGCCAACTTCCATCTTCTCGTTGTGCATGAATGAGGTAAGTGGTAATTCTGTTCTGTTTTTCTAAATCAAGCGTTTTGGTTAGGTGCATAAAAAAAATAAGCTCCGCTGTGATAGTAGCGTTTGACTCTAACTCGTCGACCCAGTAGCCCTCTTCTGCTTGCCGGGACAACAAAAAGTCGCGCGATTTGTGTATTGCGGAATCTAACCTTTTATCAAAATTCATCGAGGTATTTTCTTTATTTTCAGTCACTATAATAAGGGAGAGGGTGAAAAATCGTTCATAACATTTGAAGGCATTCCAGCATACTATTGATTTTAAATGGATAAGTGACTTTAAGGACTGCTCGCTGGATAGGCCAAAGTTTAAAAACCATGGCTTTGAACGGCTAAAATAACTTATTTAAAGTAAAAAATAAAGCTTTTACGATTGGGCGAGTTTTTTAAAAAAAAGTATCGAACATGGATTACGTATAAAAAATATGCCAAAAAATCATGAAACCAGTTGACATCAAGCCGTAACTTATCTATCATTACAGGCTTCCATGTTTACTTTGATCTCCCTGTTAAATCAAGCCCTTTTAGCTTATGAAAACGATTTCATTAAATGTAAATACTGTAGATAAGAAGTGGGTTGTTGTGGACGCTGCTGACCAGGTTCTGGGTCGTATCGCTACTAAGGTTGCCGCCATCATTCGTGGAAAAACTAAACCCACATTTACTCCGCATGTTGATTGCGGTGACAATGTAATCATAATTAATGCTGCTAAGGTGAAACTAACCGGTGCAAAATGGGATCAAAAAATTTATTACCACCACACCGGGTTTCCTGGTGGAATTAAGTCTGCCACGGCCAAAGAAATGAGGGAGAAAAAGCCCTCTAGTCTGCTAAAAAAAGCCATTCAAGGCATGTTGCCTAAAAATCGACTGGGAAGAGTACTGGCTGGTAATTTTAGAGTTTATGACGACGACAAACACCCACACGCCGCACAAAATCCAGAAACTATTTCCATCTGAATCGTGGCAATCGGTGGTATTCAATAACTAACTGTAATCAACACAAAAAAAACGGAAATCTACACTATGGGAAGCAACGGCGAAAAATTTTACGCAACGGGTAAACGGAAACGAGCTATAGCTAAGGTATGGATCCAGTCTGGCTCTGGCAAAATTACTGTAAACTCTAAAGAAGTTAAGGACTATTTTATGCGTGATTCTCTAGTGATGAATGTTAAACAACCGCTTACTTGCACTAATACCTCAGAGTCTTACGATATTGTCGCTACCATCATTGGTGGCGGTCTATCTGGGCAGGCTGGGGCATTCCGTCTAGGCGTGTCCCGCGCTCTCTTAGAAGCTGATTCCGAACATCGGGCAGCTCTCAAACGAGGGGGTTTCCTCACACGAGATGCGCGTGTTGTCGAACGAAAAAAATACGGCAGACCCGGCGCCCGCAAACGTTTCCAGTTTTCTAAACGTTAACAATCTATCTACCCAGTTTCTATCCTGGGCATGCTTACGTTTCAGGAAAACATACTACCCCAAAAATCAGTTTCAGCTATTATATTAAACCGTTCAATACTACAATAGCCTTGGTCCTTGTTCCCTTATTTTGCGACTTACGCAAGGATTAAAGATTGCTATCTACAGGACAACACTATGGCAAAAATTGGTATCGCAGGTGCCAGTGGCTATACCGGATTTGAGCTACTTCGCCTACTCACAACTCATCCAGATGCCGAAATCGTTTTTCTCACCTCTGAAACCTATCAAGGAGAAGACATCTCAAAGGTGTTTCCCTCTATCAGGGGATTTGTCGATATAAAACTATCGTCAATTGAATCTATATCGAGCGATACTTGCGATATTGTGTTCCTTGCTCTCCCTCATACAGCCTCTATGGAAAAGGTACCGGATTTTCTAAAGGGAGGGACTAAGGTCATCGATCTGAGCGCTGATTATCGACTAAAAGATCCTGAGGTTTTTAAGAAATGGTACTCCGTCCCGCACCAACAACCAGCACTGCTGAAGGATGCAGTCTATGGTTTACCAGAAATCCACCGAGAAAAAATTAAGCCTGCTCGTCTGGTAGCTAATCCAGGGTGCTACCCAACAAGCATAACTCTTGCGCTCGCCCCCATAATAACGGAAGACTGGATAGACTTATCTAGTATCATAGTCGATTCTAAATCTGGCATCTCTGGTGCTGGACGTAAGGCCTCTCTTAATACCCTATTTTCTGAAGTTAATGAAGGAGTTTCCGCCTACAGCATTGCTGTCCACAGGCATACACCAGAAATCGAACAAGAGTTGTCAGCGTTAGCCAAAACTAATGTACAGATATCTTTTTCACCGCATCTTGTACCAATGACACGAGGAATGGTAAGTACGGTTTATATCAATTTAAAACAAGATAAATCCGTTGAAAACCTAATTGAGTACTTTCAAAAGTTTTATGCAGAAGAGCCATTTGTTCGCATTCTCCCATTAGGGGAGTATGCCAACTCTCATTTTACACTATCGTCCAATTTTTGTGATATCGGCGTACAGGTAGATAAACGCAACCGAAGGGCCATCATAACCAGCGCTATTGATAACTTAGTAAAAGGTGCATCTGGACAGGCTGTGCAAAATATGAATCTCATGCTAGGCATTCCAGAAACAACCGGACTTAACTTCCCTGGCATTTTCCCCTAGATATATTCATTATGAAAAAAGAAACTGCAGGCCGAGGGTTCCGAGTCCCAGGATTTACCACGGCCGGTATTTCCTGTGGAATAAAAATCAACAAACAAAAAGACCTTGCTCTGATTTTTTCGGAGGAACCCTCTGTTGCGGCCGGTCTATTCACATCAAATCAAGTGGTTTCCCCCACCATAACCTGGTGCCAGGAAATTCTAAAAAGTTCGAAAAGGTTGCGCGCTATCGTGATCAATAGTGGGAATGCCAACGCTTGTACAGGACCAAGGGGGATGGAAGACTGTAAATCTTTAGCCTCCAAGCTGTCACAGAAGCTTTCGGTTGAACCAAAAGAAATTTTAATCGCATCAACAGGAATCATAGGTGTCCCTTTACCAATAAATAAAATTGTAAAATCCCTTCCGGATTTGTCTAGCAAGTTATCTCCTAAGGGATGGGTTAGTTCAGCTGAGGCGATTATGACCACTGATTTAACTCCAAAATTTAAATCGCTTAGTTTCTACATTGGCAAGCAGAAAATTACTATGGGTGGAATTGCAAAAGGTTCTGGAATGATCCATCCCAATATGGCGACAATGCTTGCTTTCATTGCCACAGATGCCGCTATTGACAAAAAAACACTCGGTCGCGCTCTTAGAGAAGCAAACAATAAAACTTTCAACCGAATCACGGTCGATGGCGATACTAGCACTAATGATATGGCTATACTTTTAGCTAATGGTAAAGCTAAAAATAAAAGTATTCGAGCGAGCAGTTCCGCCTACGACAAATTTGTCGAAAAATTAACCGAAATATGTTTATACCTTGCTCATCAAATTGTACTTGATGGAGAAGGAGCAACTAAATTTGTTACAATTCGTATACAAGGCACAAAAACCAAAACACATGCCCATCGGGTTGCAAAATCAGTAGCAACCTCATCTTTAGTCAAAACCGCTTTATTTGGGCAAGACCCAAACTGGGGAAGAATTATCGCTGCAGTAGGTTATGCCGGAGTAACCTTTAACCCAGATAAGGTTCAAATTTCACTCAACGGTTCTGTTCTATTTAATAATGGAGTGCCAGCAAAAGGGGCTTTACAGTCAACGCTTCGAAAAAAAATGAAGAGCAAAAATATTTCTATTGTTATCGATCTCAAATCAGGTATTCACTCGTGCGAGGTTTACACTTGCGATTTGTCTTATGATTACGTTCGCATTAACGCTGAATATACAACTTAAGGAAACTCCTAGTCATAACCTTCTCTTTAGTTAAGATAATTTATATGGTGAAAGCAAGACGATCTAAATCACTCCGTGTACAAGCTCTACATTAAACAAAAGGTAAAAATTTTATTTCTTGGTGGGTCTGTAAAATTAAAAATAAGGATTTCATTTATAATAAACTAACAAAGAAATTATTTTTTTCTAAAGATTTCAATAAGACAAGCTGACCAAAAACATATTAAACTCAATAATTCATGCTGTTTTCTCGCGTAGAATATCTTTTAATTTTTTTTTACCTTATCCCAAGTAATGCCACTTTTAAAAATTGTCAACTGCATGGATTCGGTACTCCGTAAAAAATGCCTGAAGGTTGAAAATATCGACGCGGCTTTGGTAGCTTTGGCAGATAATATGATCGAAACCATGTACTCAGCTTCCGGTTTAGGACTTGCGGCAAACCAAGTGGGAGTATCCTCCGATCTTTTTGTAATCGATGTGGGTATAGAAAAAGAAAAACGTGACCCTGTCATTATAATTAACCCGGTTATCACAGCTTCTGATGATGAAATTATGGGTGAAGAAGGTTGTCTGAGTATCCCAGAAGTATTTGCGGAAGTTAAACGCTCTCAACGTGTCGAAGTCAAAGGTTATGACCTCAAGGGAAAGGAATTAAGTTACGAGGCAGAGGGTTTTCTTGCCCGAGCCTTTCAGCATGAAATGGATCATTTAAATGGTGTTCTATTCTGGGATAATCTGAGTAAAGTAAAACGAGATATGCTGCAACGTAAGTTCAAGAAAAAATTTAAAGCAATAGAATCATGAACATTATTTTTATGGGAACTCCCGAGTTTTCTCTTCCCACCCTACATAAACTTTATGAATCAGATCACGATATTTTATCAGTAGTTACTCAACCTGATCGACCCAAAGGGAGAGGTAGAGAATCTACTCCATCGCCGGTAAAACAGTTTGCATTAGATAAAAAAATTCCCGTACTCCAACCCATAAAATGTACAAACCTTGAGACTGTAAAAACCTTAGGTGCATTGAATGCGGATGTTTTTATTATTGTTGCATTCGGTCAAATTTTAGATAAAAATTTATTAGCTCTTCCGCATCATTTCTGTATAAATCTACACTCATCTCTACTACCCAAATACCGTGGTGCAGCCCCCATTAACTGGGCTATCATCAATGGAGAAACTGAGACAGGGGTTACCACTATGAAGATGAATGCCGGACTTGATACAGGTGATATTTTACTCTCCCGAAAAGTTCCAATTCGCAATAAAGACGATGCCCAGTCTCTTCACGATATCTTGGCCCATCAAGGTTCCTCTCTTGTCCTGGAAACATTAAACCAGTTGGATTCTGGGTCATTGGATGCGACTGCCCAAAACTCGGACCTATCCTCCTATGCCCCAAAACTTACAAAAGGTGACGGTTTAATAAAATGGGATCAACCTGCCGTTAAAATTCACAATCTTGTTCGTGGACTTACCCCCCGGCCAAGTGCATTTTCATTTTTAGGGTCTAAACGTTTTAAAATTTGTAAAACCGAAACAAAAATTTGTGGTTTACCCAACCAACCAGGTGTTATTCTTCGTATTTCGGGACATGGTATAGAGGTCGGAACTCAAAAAGAAAGAATTGTTATCACAGAACTACAACCAGAAGGAAAAAAAAGAATGCATGTAAAAAGTTTTTTAGCTGGGCATAAATTAATTATCGGAAATAAGTTTTCCAA
>JAPYPK010000052.1 GCA_029937655.1 Nitrospinaceae bacterium | reverse complement strand
AATTCCGATGCCGCTTCAACCAGGTCTGCCCCTTCGATGTTCGATATTTGATCTTTTTGGTTAACAATATTCTGTTGGTGAGTCGCTTCAGTAGAGATTACTCTTCTGGCAACGGCTCCATAAATTGCCCTAGACTCATTAATAGTTTCCAACCCGGAGTCTAAGTTAGCAAGAGACCCTAAAATAGCAAACGTGTCATCATATTCCATGGCTTGCTTTAGTTTAAAAAGGGTGTTGATCACATTTCTCCCACCACCAATTCCAAGCTCTTCAGCCGTTGTGTCAGTGCCAACATTGCTAACTACGGCGATGGTAGAACTACTATTTGAAATCACTTGAAGAGCATTCCCCGCACTATCGATTGATGCCGTTACATTATTGCCTGAATTATTAATTAAACTGATAACTTCAGCTATTGTCGTTGCAGAGCTTAGGCTTACCGCACTAGAAGCTGATCCATTAATAATGTTGATATCTCCAAGAGTCAACCCATCCCCGCCATTTAATTCTGAAATAAGAGTACTTGCCGATAAAGCAGCATTCAGGTCCATTCCCTCGATATTTCCATCTTTCTTGCCAACAATTCCTAAACTTAATGCAGTTGTCCCACCGTCCACTTCACTAACTGTTAAAGAATTTGTTATTACAGAACTTGTATCAGTTATGGTAATGCCATTCCCAGAGCTATTAATAGAGGCGGTTAAATTGGAGGAGACATTACCTATAGCTGTAATCACATCTGCTAGTGTCATCGATGACGTGATAGTTACCGTACCACTGGTTCCTGCCCTATCAGTGATTGAAAAAGAACCTGCTGTAATTCCTGTTCCGCCATTTAAATCAGAAACATTGGTCGAAGTATTTAAATCCGGGTCCAAGTCTGTTCCCAAAACCTCCGAGCCAGGTATATTCACATTAATATTGATGTCCTCTTCGATTTGAACCATCAAGTTATCTGAGTTTCCATTATAAATATAGACGGCCCCTGAAGCACTTAATTCAAATGGCGTTGTGTTGACATCTGTGCCAGAAAAAATATACATATTTCTTACTTTTGTGTTTGCATCCTGGAGTACTTTGGAAATTATATTATCTAATTCTGTCTTTGCATATCCTCTTGTTTCCGAGGTTGAAAGACCCCCAAGTTCCACCATTGACAGTTCCTTTGCTCGGGATAGGCCCACGCCGATAGCATCAAGTGCTGATTCCCCGCGGCTTAAAAACAACTGATTACTATTAATATTACGATCAAATTGTTTTATTTGTTTGATGTTTGTCCGTAATGCCAACGTATCTCGCATTCCGGATGGATCATCAGATGGTTTGCTGATTTTCTTTCCCGATGTGATTTCTTTTTGGGCATTGAACATATTTTCCGTGATACGAAAAATATTATTTAATGCATTTCTTTGTTGGGTTTGACTGGTTACTCGCATTACCATTTCAGTTCTCCGGTCTACGATTCTCTTTTATTGAAAGTTACATTCGGTTCAATGTATCGAGCATTTCATCCACCACTGAAATCATCCGTGCCGATGCGTTATAGGCCTGCTGAAATTTGATCATCTTTATCATTTCTTCGTCAATCGAAACACCCGAAATACTTTCCCTTCTACTATTCAGTTGGAGCATAATTCCTTCTTGCTGACGAAGTGTCGATTGAGCCGAAAACGATTCAATGCCTATTGTGCTGACTACGGCATTATAATATTCATCAAAAGTGTATGAACCGGATCCCGAACCACTCCAAGTCACGCTATTAAAAGATAAGGTGTTTTGTAAATCAGCCATGAGTAAAGCATTGGCCCCGTCTCCATTAGTCGTAGTCCCTGCCGCTATTTTTCTTGTATTAGCAGTGATAGTACTTGAAACAGCCATTCCACTTGCCGAATCCTCAGATACTGAAAATGTTACTTTGTCACCCGAAACTGCTGCTCCAGAGATAGTAACCGCAAAACCATCTTTAATATTAAAAGTACTTCCTGTGGTAAAGGTAAAGGTTCCTGAGCTCGCATTTGTTGTCAGGTTATTTAAAGTAAATGCATTGCTACCGGTGAAAGCAATTTCAAACTCATCCACCGAGATCGTAGTTGGACTTGCGTTAGTCATACTCACTACAGCGGTACCTGTATTGTCTAAGTCATGATCAACCGTAACATCAAGGGCCGAAAAAAAATCCAAACCAGAACTTCCGTCAATACCAAAACCCGCCCTGTGAATACCATTAAATTCTTGAATGAAAGATGCGCTCAAGATATTCATTTTATCGAGGATTGATTCTACTTCTGTATCCCGCATGTCGAGATAACCACGTAATTCACCACCCGTAATGGTAGATGTTATATCCTTTGTAGTGGATCCAGTATCAATATATACGTCATAAAAAGATTCATTATTCCCGTTGATGGATGTACTTAAATCAAACACTTGATCTTTAAGCACCAAAGCGGTTCCATCCTTCAGTGTTAAACTGATTTGACTATCTGATTCCTCGATCAGCTGTATATCAATTTTTTTGGAGAGCTCCTTTACTAATCTGTCTCGGTTATCTCGAAGGTCATTTGCTTTATATTGTGATGCTGGCTCGCTAGCATGTATGCTCTCATTTAATTTTCCAATTTGTGTTGTAAGCGAATTGATTTCTGTAACTTCAGTCGCTATCGTTGCATCAATATTTCTTTGGATTGTATATAGCTGTTTTCCTGTTTGATTAAAGGTGCTAGCCAGGTGTTCTGCCTTTGAAACCAGATCAGCCCGCTCTGGCAACCCTCTCGGGTTAGTTGCCAAATCATGAACTGACGCAAAGAATGAACTTAGAGCATCATTTAAACTGCGCCCTGATCCTTCGTTGAATAATATTTCTAGTTGTTCAAAAATATCTTTCTTTACTTCTGTACTTCCTGTCAGGTCTCCTTCGTCCATTATCTGCTCAAATAGAAACTGGTCGTGAGCTCGCTCAATACCAGCAACGCGGACGCCTGTTCCGATTTGATGCATCGAACCATATTTAATAGCATGTCTTGGCGTATTTGCTGCAAAGGTTACATCCTGTCGAGAGTAACCTTCCGTTTCTACATTGGCTATATTCTGACCTGTGACCTCTATTGCCAACTGTTGTGCCAATAGACCCAACTTCGCCGAACTCAATGCACTAAAAATATTTGTTGTCATTTTTTAATTGTTTGTTTAAGCATCTACACTTAGCATGCTGCTATATTTTTTTGCTTTTTGAATTTTTCCGTTTGCGTGATAGGGAGAAGACGCTATCTCTCCCTCTGAATGAAGGTGAACCAGAGACTTTCTAAAAGATGCGGACGATTTGTTCATCAGGCCACGAATGGAATAATTTAAACTATTGACCAATTGTATTTTATTTAATAAATTTTTTCGGCTCTTGGCTAACCTTGGGTTAAGAGGGCTTTTTTGAATGTTTAATAAATTTTTCATCGTCAGGTTTGCGTGAGAAATCCTTAACCCCTTCGCAACCTTTTTCATAATTCTCGTTCGGTCTGATTCCAAACTTTTCAATTGATGCACCAGTTCATCTTTTTTAAGGATTATTGAATCAAGCGCTTCAACAGAATAATCAGCAATGCTGTCCCATTCATCCTGTAAAAGTGAAATAAATTTTCCGTAAAGAACAACTTTTTTTTCCATTGTGTTTAAAAGGTTCTTTAATAATGAATTCATTTTATTATTTTCTAACCCTGTATATTTATTGCTGGATTTAGATTCTGCGCAGATCTTCCACTGTCTGGTTGTTCTTTATTCGTTTTTTCTTCCAAGCGAGCCAGGTCTCTATAAATTATCTCAGCTAAACCAATACCTTTTTGTTCGGTCAGTAAATTAGCCATTTCTTCATCATGTATAGACTCATACATTTGTGTCGCGTGACTACCAAACAAGCCGGATTTCTGAACTGTAGAACGCATTGACTTTAATAATTGGTGAACAAAAATAGATTCAAACTGTTGAGATAAAGCCTTTAACTGCTTATTGTTTTTACTTCTACCCGGATTAGCCAATTCACTTAACTGTGATATGCGACTCTGCTCCATTTGAGGTAGAATGGAAGTCTGAGAACTGATACTAGAAGGAATAAACATAAATATTCTTCACATATTTGTTTAAATTTTGTCCCAACCAAAGTCTAATAGGGTTGAGGGATACCCACTACCCACTAATTTTGCAAAGCCCATACCAAATTACCAAACCCCACCAATAAACAAATAAACCATTTAAAAACAAATAGTTATATGAATTTATTCTGATGATAAATCCACAAAAAAAGCGGTAGTAAGGAAAATATTTCCTCCTACCGCTCGCATATTTTACTTTTTACGTTAGATGATATCTAGTTCCGCGTGAAGAGCACCAGACGCTTTGATCGATTGCAAAATGGCAATCAGGTCTCGTGGTGTTACTCCAATCGCATTGAGTCCATTCACAATATCACCGAGTGCTGCACCTTTATTCATCACGATCAACTTATCTTCTCCCTCCTCAACTGGAACCCGTGTTCTTGCTGGGTTTATAGACCCTGGCTCCGCTACTGGTGGAGGAGCATCTGGCGCCACAGGTTCTCCCTTAATTTGAATAAATAATGCACCGTGAGCAACTGCCACGGTTGAGATACGAACATTCTCTCCCATCACTACCGTTCCGGTTCGTTCGTCTACGATGACACGAGCAACTATATCCGGCTCCACATCTAATTTTTCGATACGAGCAATTAATTCTGATGTGTTATTGGTATAAAACTTTGGGACTTCTACTTTTATCGTTCGTCCATCTATCACAAATGCGGATTGATCTTTTAATTCATTATTGATTGCCTGTGAAATTCTTCGTGCAGTCGTAAAATCTGTTTTCTTTAAGGCAAAAATCAGTTCCCCTTTTGCATTAAATTTGTGAGGAAGTTCTCTTTCCACTAAAGCCCCGTTCACTACTCTACCTACTGTTTTGTGATTTTTCTGTGCACCGGCTCCCCCACCTGCAACCTCAAAACCGCCTATAGATAAAGGACCTTGTGCCACCCCGTAGGTATTGCTGTCAGGTCCCTTAAGGGGTGTCATTAAAAGAGTGCCACCTTGTAAGCTTTTTGAGTCACCTACTGATGAAACAGTCACATCGATTCTGTCTCCCTGACGTGCAAAGGAAGGTAGTTCTGCGGTCACCATCACCGTTGCCACGTTTTTAAACTTTAACGAATCTACCTCTCCCGATGGAATGGTAATCCCCATTTTTTTAAGCATGTTAAATACAGACTGAATCGAGAAGAAAACATTTGTCGCGCTATCCCCTGTTCCCGCAAGCCCGATTACTAGTCCAAACCCTATTAGCTGATTGCTTCGAACCCCCTTTATATTGGTTAGGTCCTTGATACGAGCAGCCGACGCTGTATCTGCAAACATCAATGCCATTAAAATTATCGGGAAAAATCTTTTCATAATTTGTTTCAAGATTTTAATCTCCTCGTCATTTTACGTTACGGGGTACCCAATGTAAGTTTAGCAAGCGCATAATCCCCATTGATTGAATCTGTAATTGTTATAGTAAAATCTTCAGTACCCGAAGCTGGAACAGCAGAACCGGTAGCTGTACAGATAGCATTGGCAATTTCAACTGTCGGGATAGTTGTGGTACCGGATGAATCATCCCGGGAAATGCTACACGTAGCCAGACCTGAACCTGATAAAAGCGTAGCAGTATAGACTACCGTTTCTCCAGCTGCAGTAATGAGCCCACTGCCGGGAGTTACAATCAGGATCGTGGGCAGTACGGTTAAAGTTGTTGTTCCTGAAACCCCTGTCGAATCTACAACTGTTACCGTGGAAGTACCTGCGGGTGCTGCAGCCAGAGCCTGAACACCGGTGAATAAACCTACATTGTGTCCCGAAGCGACAATGGTTCCTACTGTCGCTCCTGTGGTTGTTGTACTCAAATAATAAGTATATGGCGTAACTCCCCCTGTAGCGGTAAAGAGTTGTGCCCCTGCTTTAAGTAATGTTGGGTTTTGTGGAATAAGTGTAATTCCAAATGATGGGCCTAGAAGTGCGGCTCCATCATTATCCAAGTCACCCGTACAAGCTAGAATCAGGGTTGCTGACAAAAGGCAAAACAACCATGCTTTCCATCGATTGATGGGTAAATAGCTTTGTTTTATTTTTTTATTTACACTCATAATTCGTAATTTATTTATGATTTTAGAAACTCAATATTGAAACCGTGGTTGTCGCACTTACATTTTCTACCGTTGCCACAACATACGCTGTCCCAGCGGTGGCCCCCACTGTCAAAGTTCCTATTGCTAATCCATTTACTGTCGTAAAAGTAGCAGCAGAAAGAGTACCCAAGGTACTCGTCAATGTTATTACTGATCCATTAACAGGTACACCGGCTGCAGTAACTACCTCCATGCGAATAGTTGCTGATCCCCCCGAACTTTTTACTATTCCAACGCCCCCATACTGTGCGGTAACACCTATTGTGTAACCGGAGTAACTAGGCCCGACAAGGTTTTCTATATCTTGAGTACAGGACAAGATCATGATTACTGCAAAAGTTGCAATGAACCACGTTTTTATTCCGTATATGCATGAGGAATTTTTTACTTTTTTTTGATTTGTATTCACAATTTTCAATCCAGCTTTAATTTGTGTCATACGATTCCTATACATCTATGGTTTCTAATATTTAAAATGATCTTGATCTTCTTTCTAAAAATCTATTCACTTAAAATGGCCATACATAACTCAACGCACGCATAAGCCAGCCTACACGTTGTTCCTCTGCAATCACGCCGTCTCCGGTATAAGTGATTGACGCCTCTGCGATCAAGGATGAGTTAATCGTATTATCGTAGTTGATATCCGATGGACGAATAATTCCGGTCAAAATCATTAGCTGTTCTTCAAAATTTATAGTTACCGAACGTGACCCTTCTATTTCAAAATTTCCATTTTCGTTGATAGCTTTAATGGTCGCTGACACAGTACCCGTCAAACTTCCACTTCGAGTCGTTGTTCCAGAGCCGCCATTTGACCTTTCGGTGGTCCCCCCAACAGTAGGATCAAATCCGGTACCCAGTCCTAGAAAATTTTTAACCCCCATATCACTCGGTAAACCCATAACGGCTGTTGTTGAAAGAGCAATTTCCGATGATTTTGAAGTGTCTGTTGTCGCTGATTGGGTCGATGTCGCTGTCTCATTTAATACTACGGTTACGATGTCGCCTATTTTTCTTGCTTTTGTATCCTCAAAAAGAAGATTTTTTGAAGTATCCCCAGGCCATATCCCACCATCGTTGTACTTCACGGGTTTTGCCTTATAGATTTTTTGTGGAATGACTGCCGATTTTGAATCTATTGCCTTATGCGTATTTGCGCAGGCGGTTATACCCACTAAGGCCCATAGCAGTACTGCTATCTTAAAAATATTTCCTAATAGAAAAAAATCTTTATTTTTCATTTAGAATCTAACCTCGACAGTATTTGAATTAATTACCTCAGCGTAGATAGTCTTTTTAGTCTCGAGGTTTACTACTTGAACAATTTTGTTTTTAAAACCATCCTCACGTGCCGTTCCGGGTGCCGTAATTTTCATAGATCCTTTTCTTGCTAAAATAATTACCCTTGACCCTCGCTTGATGGTAGGAACTTGTTTTAAATCCCTAAACTTTACTGTGTTTCCCGGTTGTAAATTTCTGGTTGCCGCCTGACCAATTACCCTATCTAAATTAGTCGGGATATCTCTTAATATGCGTTCGGTTCGTATTCGTTCCATAACGACGTCTGATTCCCCGATTACATTTCCCCGTTGTAAAGAATTTCTTGTTTTTACTACATCTTGATAAACCACCACCTTGGCGTTTATTCGAACTCTTTTGATAAACTTATCGTCTATTTTTACCATTACGGTTAGAGGAATTCGTCCTATTCTCCTTGGGTTATTTATCCTTCCAAAATCAAGAAGAAGTTTTCCTTCCGGTACTATCAGGTCCCTTGCCTGATAATTGATTTCGATATCCATTGACTCAGGATTCCAGTCCAAGTGATTGATCAAGTAATTTTCAGCGCTTTCCCTGATCTCTTGTGAAGTTATGGTTCTTGTGTCATTTGATTTTGCCCATGCATTGGACCCGGTTATTAACAAAAAACAGATTCCCAATAACATTCCGATCCATTTATTTTTATATTTTTTAATCATGTTTCAATGCCCCGTTTCTTAACGTTTCATATTATTTGCGGTTTGCAGCATTTCATCAGCGGTCTGTACGGTTCTGGAATTCATTTCATAAGCTCTTTGAGCGGAAATTAAATTTACCATTTCCTCGACTACGCTCACATTGGACATCTCAAGAAATCCTTGCTGGGTTTTTCCCCGATCATCAGAATTAGGATTACCAACGGTTGGAGCTCCTGATGCATCCGTCTGTTTAAATGCATTGTTTCCGATTGCCTGTAGACCCGCTCGATTTTGAAACGTCGCCAATTGAATTGTTCCCAATACTGTTGGAGCTGTAGCTCCTGGCTGGGTAACTGAAACACTGCCGTTCTCATCAATTGAAATTTGTAGAGCATCCTGCGGAACCGTAATTGCTGGCTCAAGTGGTAATCCATCTGCTGTTACTACCTGTCCCGTATTATTCATTTTGAATGATCCCGCCCGTGTGTAAGCGATGGTTCCATCCGGCAGAGCAATTTGAAAAAACCCTTTCCCTGTGATTGCCGCGTCAAGTTGGTTTTGCGTTTGAATGAAATCACCTTGGGTATATATTTTTGCTACGGACCCTAACTTTGTTCCCAAGCCCAACTGACTACCTGTCGGGATCTGATTACCATTTGGTGATAGAGTTCCGACCAATCTTAGGTTCTGGTAGAGAAGATCTTGAAACTCTGCACGGCTCTTTTTATATCCGGTCGAGTTTACGTTAGCTATGTTATTGGAAATGGTTGCAACATTTATGTCCTGCGCATTCATTCCTGTTGCTGCCGTATACAAAGCTCGAATCATTTTTTTCCCTTTCTATTTCAATTTTTCGTTTGATAGCTATTTTTATACGACTCTTCCGATTGAGTTCACCGCCTGGTCATCAGCTTCATCTATACTTTGTATAACTTTTTGATAAGCTTCAAACGCCCGAATTGCCGTTATCATGTTTGTCATTTCTTCTATCGTATTTACGTTGGAACGCTCCAGGACTCCTTGTGCCACCTTAATATTATCTGCTGCTATTGGTTTTATTTTACTGTCCACGATTTTATATAGACCATTTCCTTCTTTTGCTAACCCACTTGTATCTTCAAATTTGACTAAACTTAAAGTTCCCGCAGGTTGGTTTCCGAATCCATTACCCACAGTAATAGTTCCATCGGGACCAAAATCTATTTTGCCGCTGTTGTCTTCTATTTTTATTTTTTGTTTATTTTTATCCAGCAGGAAATTTCCATCCTGTGTGACCAAATTTTTTCCTGTGTCCAAACGAAAGTTTCCGTTTCTTGTGTAACGAAGACCTTGCGGTGTTTCGATTTCGAAAAACCCATCCCCCTCCAATGCCAAATCCAGTGGATTATCTGTTTTATGAAATATCCCCTGCGAGTGATCTGTATACAGGGTATCTACTGCGACGTATGACACGTTTTCATTTGAATCATTTGGTGTGAGCAATGCATTCTTACTTGCATCAGGACTAGATCCCTCGTTAAAAGGAGGAAAGATTTCTCTAAACACCAATCCGTCTGACTTGAAACCTGAATTATTTGAATTGGCCATGTTGTTGGCTAACACATCCATTTTAACTTGTTGTTTTACACCACCTGATGCGGCTATAATCAATCCTTCGTGCATTAGAAACCCTTGATAAATTTGATTTATATCTTTATTGAGCAATACCTATACCAAATTTTATTTTTATTTTTCTTTCGGTGAGGCTAAATGTATTAACTCTTTTTAAAATAAGGGTTTATTTTATTTTTTTATTTCTTTTTTATTAAGTTATTTTGGTTTTTTTATTCTCAATACAGGTATTTTCTTCCCTTGTTTTATTGAAAGGGTAATTTTTTCTAATAAAATAACTCCTTCAATTTAAGTTATTTAGCAATTTTTCTACCCAATATTTTTTATTTATTTATATTATTCTCATATTGATATGCATTACTCAAAACTGTGAGAATCCTTTATAGTTTCTTTAATCCTATTTGAATCTTTTGATTTCGTTCTGTAATCTAATTGTTATATTTAGTATTAACCCATTTTTTACCTAATACGGAGATACCATGGAACATATTTCAGCCGATGAATTACACAAGCGTGCCGCTACCCTTAGTTCTGATGATTTAATTTTAGATGTTCGTTCGCCATCAGAGTTTAATGAGGGGCATATTGAAGGGGCACAAAACACCCCGCATGAGGATGTAACAAGTGAAGTTGATAGTCTTAAATCATATAAAACTATTTATGTTCATTGTAAAATGGGAGGTCGAGCTAAAATGGCCGCGGAAGAGCTTCAGGGTGCTGGGCTGAAAAATATTGTCTGCGTTAGTGACGGTGGAATGCAGCGCTGGACAGATATGGGTTGGCCTGTCGCTAAATAATTTTCATTTCCTA
>JAPYPK010000051.1 GCA_029937655.1 Nitrospinaceae bacterium | reverse complement strand
AAAATGAGTTGATGAAGGGTGCATTTATTGATCTAACGATCCCAGACATTGAAACGCTTGATAGTCACATAGTGAAATGTGAGGTCATACGTTCATTGTTTGATGATGGTAATTACACCTACGATATGGGTTTGCGGTTCATACCACCCAATACAGATTACCTTAAAAAAATAGTAGAACTTCTTAAAACTGATTAAATACAGTTTTAATTAGACAGCATCATCGAGAACAGAAATAAATGCTCCTCACCAAGCCCAAAAAATAAAACGTTGCCTACAGTTTTCTGTTTTTCTTTATAGGGTCCTCGTGCCCCATAGCTAATGCTTAATAATTTATCTAGCAGGCCATTAGGGTTGATATAAATATTCTTTCCACCTAAATTTTCAAACAAACCTTTATACATCATTAGAAAAAATGGTGACCGAATTCAATTGATGGCCTAGGACCACCTTGATCGAATGACTTATAAGACGGGTCAAAAAAAGCACTACAAGCCCATAACTAAACTGACGGGACTTTTTTAAACAAAAGAAAACTGATGCGAATAAGCTAACTAACCACTACTGCCGCCTCGAAATATAACTGGCATCGGGTATAAGCCTCTTATTTTAAAAGAGTTATCACTTCATATCTCAAGACATACGCTAAATTCATCGATAAGAAAGTGAAGAAACTTTCAACAGGAGAAATATCATGTTTTATAAATTAGAACCAAGGCCAAAAAATGCTAAATGTCCTCATTGCAAGTCTACTGAAACATTTGTTTCTCTCTATAAAGAAAACCGCTATTGCAACAACTGCGACCGAACTTATAACCAGTCAGATGAAATTCGCTTAGCTCATAAAAAAGAAGATGCGAAACTACATATGCGAGTGTCCGTATACTAAGACCGCCTATGATTTCATTAACTGAAACTTTAGCCAATATTTGAATAGTTTCGTAGATCACACTTTTATTTATCAATCAGCGCATGATGCATGACTGAGCTGTAACAAGATAAACCTTACGTGATTACCCATCCTCCAATCCGATTTATAGAGTAACTAGGCTCATTTTATATAAATTTAATCATGATATTTATTGCCGACACGAGTATCAACATGAGTTAATTGCAAAAATAAGGTTCTAATCTACAGCCAACACCAAATAATCAAATCAATTCAACAAGTCATATATAGTATTTCCACCCACTAACCCTAGCTAGAACTTTAAAAATCATATATTCACTTGATAAGTCTGAGAGAATAAACTCCTACATCTGTAACTAAGAATTGTAAAAGGAACTCATTGGGAGTGATATACACTTACACTAGTTGTTGAGTATTTCATGGAAATACAAACAAAAACTTGTAAAAATACTCAAACGTTCTTCTAAGTTAAATACCAACCCACAACATCCTCATTTACAACTAAAAAACAATCATTTATGGGTTAAACCTTAATTTGTTTTCGTATTTCATTTGCCACAAAATTTAGAAAAAATTGATAAAAATCCCAGAATAAGTCAAAGTATTCCTACTAAAGGGTGGTATTAAAAGGATACGTTATCAGTCTGAAGTGGCGCTCTGCGCCGACATATGGTACATTTGATAAATACTCATAATATAATTATATGAATTTAAATTTCAAAACTGGGAAGTTGATTTCAAAATTATTTGAGAAAACATCCCGGTTATTCGCAGGAGAATATCATAATGACAGCAGGTACAGTAAAGTGGTTTAACGAAAGTAAAGGGTATGGATTTATTGAGTCAGAAGATGGGGAAGATTGTTTTGTTCATTTTTCTGAAATTCAAGGAGAGGGATTCAAAACTCTCAACGAAGGCCAGAGTGTAGAGTTTGAAAAATCGATGGGTCAGAAAGGCCCGCAAGCATCGAATGTAATACCTAAATAATAAATACTATTCTTTACCAGTAGGGGAAAACCCTACTGGTTTCCCTCTTCTAAAATAGGTGGTCCGTATTATGAATCCAGTAAAAGTTTACGACAGTTCCGGCAGTCTCAAAAAAATTATCTCGTCTAAAGAGTTAAAAAAAAGAGCTGACATGTTAATAATAAACCCTATGCAATACAGAAAAACAAACAAGAAACCCTCTACACCTCCGTCCGCCTAAGTTTACAGGAATCATCGGGACTTTCGGTATGACTTGAGGCGAGTATGCCGGAAGTTCAGACTTACCCTGCCCCCATAGTCTTTGAATTCTTGATAACATATTGGTGAAAATGCTAATTAATTAGCATTGTAAATGCTCTAACAATTCTAGTGTTACGCAACCTCCTGCAATGGATTTGGTTTAACAGTCACTTCATAATCAAATTCTTTAATACTTTCCCAATACTTTTTGTAGCATTCTTCATGAGTCGACGAAGTCAGGATAACATTTCTTCCGCCACCAACATTTTCCCATTTAAAAACTTGAGCATCTCCACATCCGGGACAAATATTAGATAGATTTGGTTTCTTTTTAAAAATTTGTACTGCTTTAGATTTTAAAAACATACCAGACTCCCTTTAGATTTTTTTCCCGTGAACATTTGCGAAAATATTTTCTTTTTGAAAACTGAATATTTCCCGGGCAAGGTTTTCAGGGCGAGACAAAGAATCTACTGCCTCGTAAAGGTGTAGCGAATCTCTTTCGCCGATAACCGCGATATCGCCTGACCCGTATTGAAAGTCTGCGTAACACAATCTTTTAGTAGTTTTTGGTCCCTTCATGTTCCAACCCCTTATGTTCATAGTTGCACCAATACTTAATCAATGCTAGACCAGATTACATTTAAAGTCAATTTTTTCAATGCTTTATATATGGATTCCTTTTATTAATTGGATAGGCTGCTTTTCAATTCTCCCTACTAAAATATATTTAATTTATAATAGATTCTGTGTTTTTATTTTATTTCCCGTTTACAAACCCTTATTTTAGTACAGAGAAGAAGAGCTCCAATTTATCTTTAATTAATAAGTGAGGAGAAAGTGAATGAATGCAATAGCACGGTATTTGTTTGTATTTTTACTTGGATGGTCAGGAGCTGTGTGGAGTTACTCAGATTTAATTTACAAAACGAATAAGACGTCTAAAAAAATTGAAACGCCTCAAAAAACAAATGATATTTCTTTACCCGATGCTCTAAAACTGCGTCCCACAGTTACCAGTGGACTCAACTCTCAAAATATCGAACAAAATCCTCCCGCAACAACTCCCAAACAGGATAAACCGATCGAAGAGCAGAACATGAGTCAATAAAAAATTAAATTAAGAACAAGGGGTTATTTATGACTACTTTTATGAAATATTTATTTCAAACCAATGATAAATTTTCGTATTGGGTACCCCGAGTGATATTGGGTTGCGTGATGTTTCCTCATGGGGTGCAAAAACTTTTTGGCTGGTTTGGTGGCTTTGGCTTTACCAATACGATGACTTATTTTACCCAAACAGCTGGATTACCTTGGATAATCGCGTTTTTGATTATCATGGGAGAGTCATTGGGTTCTCTAGGATTAATCGTAGGCTTTTTTACTCGATTATCCGCACTTGGATTAATTTTTATAATGGTGGGGGCTATTACAACAGTACACATACCCAATGGTTTTTTCATGAACTGGTTTGGCAAAAATGCGGGGGAAGGTTTTGAGTATCACCTGTTGGTCATCGGAATGAGCATCCCACTTCTGATTAGTGGTGGAGGGAAGTATTCGGTGGATGGATTAATAAATAAATACTTACGATAAAATTAGCCTCCACCACCCTCAGGCCTTCGCCTTAGGTTTTTTTTATTTTTTCAACATTCCATTTTCTCTAAATAATAGTGTCCAAAATACTCTTTTGAAGTTTTTTTTCAACCTTAACTTTTCCCTTGTTGATACTCTCTTTCAACTGCTCTTCAAAAGACTTTTGAACTCTTTTATCTCTTCTCTTCCAGACATTCAAATTGTATTTATCATTATGACCTTCAGGAATTCTCATAGTAATACCTCATAACTTTAGTCATACAATATTTATCGATAATTTGACTTTCTTACTTTAAGGAAATATCTTTTTTTATAGGCATTTTTTACTTAACTACCCTACAATACAAAGCTGGCAAACCCCTGTTTTATTGAATTTTATTGAATTCTTGGCTGATACTTGTGTATAATTAACGGAGAATTTAATTTTATGATAAGAATGGGAAAGTAATAACGATTTTAGCATTGTCTGATTATTTAAAATCGATAATTACAGAGGAAAAAGTTATGGGAATAATTTGCATAGTTAGTCGACTTTGGGCAGTCATTTTACCAACTGTACTGCTCGCGGCAACATTTCAATATGCACATCAGTTAAATGCGATTATCAATTCAATTGGGGATATGGGCTTCAAAAAAACCATATCCATAATGTTTATATCCTTTATTGCTATTTGGTCACTTCTTTATATAGGCTCTGTCTTTTTTATCCGCGTTTTGAAGTGGATTTGGTGTGGCAGAGCAATCACCCAGATAGATAAACCAAGTATCCAAAAGGATCAAGACCTAGAACAGCAAACAAAAAATAATATTGAATACCACAATGTAAAAGAACAGGAAAATTTGTTTCGGCTAGATTTACAAGATGAACCAGTAGACTCAATTAGTAAAAAAGAGCATCAAGAAAGCAAATAATTTCAACAAGTGGAATAAGAAAAAAAAGGCTATAACTAAAACTACGATGACCGAGAAAATCTCAAAAAATGATACTGAGTGGCAGCAGCAACTCTCCCCAGATCAGTTTAGAATATGCCGAAAAAATGGGACGGAACCAGCATTTAGCGGAAATTATTGGAACACCAAAGAAACTGGTACCTATCAGTGTGTATGCTGCGGTAACGAACTGTTTGATTCAAACTCAAAGTTTGATTCTGGCACTGGCTGGCCAAGTTTTTATCAAGCCATAAACTCTGAACAGGTCGCAACCAAAAAGGATAGTTCTCTATTTATGCAGAGAACTGAAGTGTTATGCAACAAATGCGACTCCCATCTAGGCCATGTATTCCCTGACGGTCCTCAACCAACCGGATTACGGTTCTGCATCAATTCAGCATCACTTGAATTTAAAAAGAAATAGTTAAGCCCACTTCCTCAAACACCACAACCTACCCTTGGCCTCCAACGTAAAGCGACAAAACGGCTAACCTCTTCAACAGTTGAGCGGATACCACCATAACTACATGTTTATAACTGGGCTAAAGTACAAGGAAATGATGTCCGATAAGAATTAGGAAGAGTGTCTGGCTTCAAATACCAGTAGTTAATCAAAGTAATGAGGGAAAACCATGGGAATTTTTAAATTTGCAGCGCCTATCTCTACGCTCGGAAATAAAAAAAGACATCTTCACCGACCCCAAAACCACCTTATGGAATCGATCATAGCTTCAATTGGCGGAGTATCCATTCCCGCGATCCTTTTTTATTTTTTGATCTAATTTTCAAGTGGAATCTTCCAAAAGCACAAAATAATCAAATCTAAAAAAATATCTCTTCTGATATTTTTTAAAACAAATAAATTAAACAGTCCACTGTACTTAGCTTCAAAGACCCAAGAACTTCATCAATTTATTCAATGAGCTTCGTTCCAATTTTTTCCCCAGCCTATATCGACAACAAGAGGAACGGAAAGAGAGTAAGCGCCTTCCATTTCTTTTCGCACTAAAGATTCTATTTCTTTTTTCTCCTGAACCGGACATTCAAAAAGCAATTCATCGTGAACTTGCAAAATCATCTTTGAATTTAATTTTATTTTTTTAAGATTTCTGGAAAGCCGGATCATAGCAACTTTTATAAGGTCTGCAGCACTACCCTGAATTGGAGAATTAATAGCTATTCTTTCGGCACTTTCTCTAACCTGCCTATTATCACTTTTCAGGTCAGGTAAGTATCTTCGGCGGTGGAACATAGTCAACGTATAACCGCACTCACGAGCCTCAGCAATCGTGTTACCCATAAAATCTTTAACACTACTGTATAAAGAAAAATACTGGTCAATAAAATCCTGGGCATCCCTCCGACTAATATTAAGTTGACGTGAAAGGCCAAAAGCGCTGAGACCATAAATAATTCCAAAGTTAACAGCTTTAGCCATACGTCGCGATTTTTCATCAACTTGACCAATTGAACCCCCAAAAATATCTGCTGCCGTTCTAGCATGTACATCCTCCCCCTTATCAAAAGCCCTCTTCAAAGCCTTATCTTTTGACAGGTGAGCAAGAATTCGCAACTCAATTTGAGAGTAGTCAGCGGATAAAAGCATATTGTCTTCTTCCGCTGTAAACGCTTTACGTATTTCCTTCCCCATATCAGACCGTATTGGTATGTTTTGAAGATTGGGGTTGCTACTGCTCAAACGGCCAGTAGCCGCAACGGTCTGATTAAAAGAAGTATGAACTCGCCCCGTATTTTTAAAAATCTCTCCAGGAAGGGCATCAACATATGTTGACTTGAGTTTAGCCAACTGACGATAGGAAAGAACTTGTTCGGGAAGTTTGTGTTTTACAGCCAATTGACCAAGTACTGATACATCAGTGGAATACCCTGTCTTGGTTTTTTTAACTACTGGTAGCTTTAGCTTTTCAAACAAAATCACAGAAAGTTGTTTAGGAGAATTTATATTAAACTGCTCATCAGCAAGTACGTATATATCCTTTTCTAAACGAAGTAACTTCTTATCTATTTTACTTGAAAGTTCTGTCAAATGTTTTCTGTCAATATAAACACCATTTAATTCGATTTCAGCAAGAACTTCTAACAAAGGTAACTCAATCTCCTTATACAACTTAAGCGTACTATCTTTAAGTTGAGGTTGCAGTTTCCCCTTAAGCCTCCAAGTCATATCAGAATCTTCAGCAGCGTATTCCGTCGCACGATCAACTTCAACCTCATCAAAACCAATTTCCTTACTACCAGTTCCCGTCATTTCTTTATATGTTAAATTTTTGTGCCCAAAATACTCCATGGTCAGCGCATCTAAGCCATGGCCTCGACTTGATGGATTTAGAAGATAAGAAGCAATCATCGTGTCAAAGTCCACACCATCTAAGGCAATACCTTCATTGGACATAACGATTAGGTCATATTTTATATTGTGACCACATTTTTTAATGCTCTTATCTTCAAAAACCTGTTTTAATTTTTCACGCACCACTTCAAATTCTAATTGTTCAGGAGCCCCCAGGTACCTATGGGCCAAAGGAAGATAGAAGGCATTACCACCTTCAAATGAAAATGAAATACCAACCAACCTCGCCCAGACTGGCCGCTTACTTGTGGTTTCAACATCAAATGCGAATGATTTTTTCTTTGCCAAGGATTCAATAAGATCGTTGAATGATTTCTCAGTCAGGATAGTTTTATACTCTGAACGATCTACCTTAAGAGAGTTAGCAGCTCCATCCTGCATTCCTTCAAGGAAGGATACAAACTCAAATTCTTCGAACATTTTTTTGAGTTTAGCGCTGTCAATTTTACCCAGTATCATTAAATCCGAATTAAATTCTAAGTCCATTTCAGTGTCAATAGAAACAAGCTCACGGCTCATAAAAGCATTCTCTTTATCTTGTTCTAACTTCTCTTTAATATTTTTCTTTTCGACTTCATCAATCCGTTTATATAAAGACTCTATAGAGCCAAATTTTCGAATTAATTCGGCTGCTGTTTTTGGACCAACGCCTTTCACCCCAGGGATATGATCACTGGAATCACCCATCAAACCCATTACCTCGACAACCTTGTCTGGATGTACGCCAAATTTTTCTACAACTTCTTTATCCATGAACTTTTTGTTTTTCATGGTATCCAACATATAAACATGCTGTGATATAAGTTGCATCATGTCTTTGTCGCCACTGACTATGACTACCTCTAGCCCCTTTTGTTTTCCCTTTTTAGCTAACGTCCCAATGATATCATCAGCCTCAAAACCAGGGCGACGTATACTCGATAGGCCATATGCTTTCACAAGGGGTTCAAAATAAGGGAATTGTCTAGAAAGTTCTTCCGGAGGGGAATCCCGATTAGCCTTATAATTCGGATATATCTTGTGGCGGAACGTTTTATCGGGACTGTCAAATGCAACAACAAGGTAATCCGGTTTTTCCTCTCTGATCACTTTTTGCAACATATTTATAAATCCGTACAACGCATTTGTTGGAAATCCATTGGATGTGGAAAGCTGCTGTCGTACACCAAAAAAAGCACGGAAGATGTAAGAAGACCCGTCTATCAAGTAAAGTTTTTTACGCTTGGACATAAGAAAAAGTATTAATAAATATTTTGATACGGGCAACACCAAGGCTACAGTTAAGCTAACAGCATAAAATTCAGCAACTTGAATTGATGAGCAAAGTTAATTATGCTAGTATGTACTACTTACCTCACACCCCAAGGGCTTTTAAAAATACATAGTTAAACAACGTTATGATCAAAGACAAGAGTATCTTGAAAAGCAGAGAAATTCAAGATCGTGCACTTTTAAAAACAGCTAAACGAGTCTTAAAAGTTGAAAGCGATTCAGTGGCCGCCTTAGCTAAGCGCCTTGGGGCGGATTTCACAAAAACTGTCCATGCATTAGGCGATGGGAAGGGACGGTTGATCATAACAGGGATGGGTAAATCTGGGCTAATTGGTCAAAAAATTGCTGCGACTATGTCCAGCGTAGGATTGTCTACAATTTATATGCACGCGGCAGAGGCAATTCACGGTGACTTAGGCCTGATTTCCCAGAATGATACTATCCTTGCATTATCGAACAGTGGAGAGACTGAGGAAATCATAAAACTCCTACCTGCCCTAAAACGTCTTAATTGCACACTTATAGCAATCACAGGAAATCTTAAGTCTACATTAGCTGTACGCAGTGACTTCGTACTTGATGTTGGTGTTAAAGAAGAAGCTGGCGGAAATGGGCTTCTACCAACATCAAGTACGACAGCAATGGTGGCCATGGGAGATGCCCTAGTGGTTGCATACCTCGAGTTGCATGGGTTTGAAGATGAGGTTTTTGCACACAACCACCCAGGTGGAAGCCTCGGAAAAAAAATGCTTACTACCATCGGAGATTTAATGCATACGGGGGATCAGGTACCCATTGTTTACGAAAACTCAGATCTATCGGTGATCATTTCAGAAATGACTCAAAAGCGACTTGGTGTCACTCTGATTACAAATAAAAAGAAGCAACTCAAAGGAATTATCACAGATGGCGATCTACGGCGAATGATTGAGGATAAAAAAGATATTTCAAAAATTCGTGCTCTGGATCTATCTAAAAGCTTTCCAAAGTGGTTAGAACATAATAACTTAGCCACAAAAGCAGTGCAGCTTATGGAAAAACATACGATCACTTCGTTGGTTGTCAGTGCAAATGGGAAAAAAATTGATGGAATTATCCACCTACATGACCTCTTGAAAGCAGGAATTATTTAATATTAAAAGTACTGAAAAACTGCAACCATTCAAATCTAAACGATATAGCACAAACCACAAAAAACTCTTTTTTAAACAACCGAACTGAAGCTATGACTGGTAATGAGCTTAGAAAAAAATTCGTAAAATACTTTGAAGACAAAAAACACACTCGAATTCAAAGTTATCCTCTCGTCCCCCGTAACGACCCAAGCCTATTATTTACAAATGCTGGCATGGTCCAGTTCAAAAATATTTTTCTAGGTGAAGAAATAAGTGTAAATAAAAGAGCTGTATCGGTACAAAAATGCGTCCGAGCAGGAGGAAAACACAATGACTTAGAAATGGTTGGTCGAACCGCAAGACATCATACTTTTTTTGAGATGCTTGGAAATTTTTCGTTTGGTGATTATTTTAAAAAAGACGCAATTAAATATGGGTGGGATTTCCTAACCAACGTGGTCGGTTTACCTAAGGATAAGTTATATATTTCTGTATACACGGATGACAAGGAGGCGTTCGATATTTGGAATCAGGAAATTGGGATCCCAACTGACCGCATAATCCGGCTTGGAGAAAAAGACAACTTCTGGTCAATGGGTAATACAGGTCCATGCGGTCCCTGCTCAGAAATTCATATTGATCAAGGAGAAGCCGTTGGATGCGGGAACCTAACTTGCGCCGTCGGTTGCGATTGTGATCGCTACCTTGAAATATGGAACCTGGTTTTCATGCAATACAATCGTGATGAGTCTGGGCACCTAACGCCTTTACCAAACCCATGCATAGACACGGGAATGGGTTTAGAACGACTAGCAGCGGTAGCTCAAGGAAAACTTTCAAACTACGACTGCGATCTTCTAATGAATATCATAAAAGAAGTCTGCAGAGTAACCGGAAAAACTTACGGCTTTAGTAAAGAAGATGACGTTTCGATTCGAGTCATAACAGACCATGCAAGAGCAGTTGCTTTTCTGATTGGAGATGGAGTCCTTCCCTCAAATGAAGGGAGAGGCTATGTAGTTAGAAGGATTATTAGACGTGCGCTGAGACACGGAAAACTTCTTGAACAAACTGACCCGTTTTTTTTCCAAATTACAAATTATGTGGCAGAATTTTTTTCTGATGCTTATCCTGACTTTAAACAAAATTCAGCTTTTATCCACCGAGTAGTCCAAAACGAAGAATCAAATTTTTCAAATACTCTAAATTTTGGGATGCAACGCATGGAAGAAATTCTCAACCATGTCCGCAAAGAAAAACTCACACACA
>JAPYPK010000050.1 GCA_029937655.1 Nitrospinaceae bacterium | reverse complement strand
TTTCCATTTTTTGTTCCTCTCGAAGGCATAAAGTCTGTCATAGAATTTTAGGGGTCACATTGAAGATCTGCCTTACAATTAACTCCTCGCCTTGGTCTGCATTTAAAGGTGGTGGACAACTTGCCGTGCATCATCTAGCATGCTCACTTTTTTCAAAAGGCCACCAAGTTCATGTCCTGTATTCTAAGTATCCTCACGAGCAGTTTAATGTAGAAGTTCCGTACGAGATTCACTGGGTACATCATTATAACTTTGCTACGATTAACTTAAATATTTTTTCATTTGCAAATGTGTTAGGTCCGCTCGCAGAAAAAGAAAAATTTAATGTTATCCATGGGAATGCAGAGGAAGCCTATTGGACTGGCAAAATAGCAAAAAGAAATAAATCTATCTACGTTTTCACCTCGCATACTCCCAATATACCAATTACAGGAATGTTAAAAGGAATGATGAAACCGGTTCGATTTTTAAAAAGTCTCAATACCTATTTATTACGGCAGGGGATTATTGAAGCGGATCAGGTTGTGGCATTCAGCCAATTTTCTCGCGATCTCATTATGAAAGGAATAAATAATACTTGCGCCAATAAGATAAAGGTGATTTCTCCAGGAATAGAGAGTTCTTGGTTTGAAGTGGAGAGAAAACCATCTTCCGGCCTGGGGCTTTTATTTTGGGGTCGAATAGAAGAAGAAAAAGGCCTTCGGGAGCTTTTTCATGCTTTGAAAACGGTTACAAAAATGGTTAATGATGTAAGCCTGACAATAGTAGGTGAAGGTAACCGATTAAGGGAGTATAAATCATTGGTTGCTGACCTTTCTTTGACAGGCCGAGTGGAATTTACGGGTTGGTTGTGCAGTACCAAAATTCAAAATCTAGCAGCCCGAAGTAGTCTAGGGATATTTCCCTCCCGAGTCGAAAGTTTTGGGTTGTCTGTGGTAGAAGCGATGGCGGCTGGGTTACCAGTGATTGCCGCAAGTGGAGGGGCTGTTCCAGAAAATATAGAGCAAGATGTGACAGGAACGTTAGTACCTGTTAACGATGCAGATGCACTTGCAATGGCAATTATTTTTATTTTAGAAAACGTTCAACATGCTGAATCCATGGCAAAGGAAGCAAAAAAGGTGGTTCAACAGAAATTTACCTGGGATAAGGCTGCAAACAATATGATTGATTTGTATGAGATGCACAGTGATATGTAAAAGAGAAAGATAGGTCTTTGCTTCTTTAGGAATCCAACTTAATATCCGCTAAGATTAGAAACCTAGGCAATCCCCAACTCATGAATGAAACCCCCACACTGGAAAAAGAAAATTTTGGAACAGAGTCCTTTCCTTCAATTGCCTCAAATAAGCAGAAAAATAAAAACCCATATTGCAATATAGTGAAAAACTGGATCAAGAAGATACCTTATTTTTTTGCCATGGATTACTTTCGACGTAAAGTCTACGATTCATCGCTTTTTGATAGCTCGATCCGACCTCTGGCAAAAACATTGGAAGAGTGGCCTGGGGCAATATTGATAGACACCACAAATCGTTGCAACGCGAAATGCGTTTGGTGCCCGAACCCCGATCTCACAAATGTAGGTTCCATGGATATGGATGTATATCGCAAAATTATAGATGATTACGGGCCGCGAGGTGGCGTTCTTACATTTGGAACATTCGGTGAGCCATTGATGGACAAACATATTAAGGAACGCATTGAGTATCTGCACCGTTACCCTAAGATTCATAAGATAGAGGTTCTTACAAACGGATTTTTTTTAAATGACGATATCATCCCAGTCATGATAGACAATGGAGTGGGGGTAGACATCAGCCTTGATGAACTTGATGAGAAGACTTTTGAAGATGTAAAGAAAATGAGTTTTGATGTTGTTCGTAAAAATATAGTGACCTTCCTTGAACTCAATAGTAAGGCGGAACACCCGGTTCCTGTTAACATCCGGATCAAGACAATGAAAACGGTAGAAGAAACTATGAGGCAGGAACTATTTAAAATTATTATTTCTCACGACTGTTCTGTGGTGCTGAATTCCATAGATGATAATATCATTTCAAACTGGGCAGGAAAGCTAGATAAAGAATCTTTTCTTCAGGAGTATGAAATTCCAAAAACTACTAAAACCCAATTCACACATAAACGGTTTAATCAGACAAATATTGCTCCGTGTACACAGTTGTGGAAATGGATGGTCGTTTACTGGGATGGCAGTGTGGTTTTGTGCTGTGCGGATATGTTTTCACAAACAATTGTTGGTGATTTAAAATCAGATTCGATTAGCGAAATATGGAATGGTCCGAAGATGAAAAGTTTGCGAAACCAGATGGTAGGGAGGAAGAGATTTGAAGTTCCCCTTTGTCAGGATTGCGACATTCATTTGAGTTGGCATAATTTAAAAGAATATTACAATAAGGATGGTAATTTTCGTGAAGACCGAAAATTTATCATGGGTTAGAAAGTTTGAACGTAGATTGCACGCCATCACATTTTTTTTTGAGAGACATCGCTACTCTATTTTTAATAACAATTGAGAACATTTTCTCTCCAGTAAATCCGATTGGTAAAACTCTTGACTTCCCCAGAATTTAAATTCTCACAACCTGCAGTAATAGATATTTCGATTGTAATCGTAAGCTTTAATACATGCGAGGTTCTTTTGCGTTGTTTGAGTTCGGTGCAAAAGTATACCGAAGAAATTAGTTATGAAATTATAGTTGTAGATAACGCATCGGAAGATAGAACGGTGGAAGTTGTCGCTAAAAAGTTTCACGATGTGAAGATAATTGCCAATAAATATAATCGTGGTTTTTCGGCAGCCAATAACCAAGGAATTATTTTGTCCAAAGGTAGAAAGATTGTTTTTTTGAATCCGGATACCCTGTTAACCGAAAATAGTTTTAAAAAAATTAATGCCTATATGCAGAAGCATGCAGAGTTTTCAATTCTTGGATGCGGAATTACAGATCAAAGCAATCAGCCCTTCCCTATTCGTCTGTGGGAAGATTCACCGCGGGATGCAGTATTAAAAATACTAGGCCTTTATGATCTATCCCTCGAATTAGAAAAAATGGGGCAAATGAAAGCAAACGAGGTTCAGGTGATTTCTGGTTGCTGTTTTGTTGTAGAAAGAGAATTGTTTGAGTTGATTGGGCTGATGGATGAAAATTATTTTTTATACAATGAGGAAGATGACCTTTGCAGAAGAGCCAGGCAAAGTGGAAAAAAAATATGCTTTTTCAAGAAAACTTCAGTTCAGCATCTGCATGGCCAAAGTACCCACCAAGACAACCACCGTGAAAAAGTTATTGTGGAAGCATATAAAAGCAATCTATATTTTTATTCTAAATATTATTCCTGTTTTTGGAATCTGGTACTAGGACTCCTTTACAAAGTAGTTTTTTTAGCGGGATTATTTCGCTCTGCATTTCGTCACCTTAAAGGCTCCGACACGGTTGATGATTCTTTATCTTTAAAAATAAAGCTGCTTTTGATGAGTCGTAGATGAAATGTAAGTGATCAGGAAGAACTCAAAAATCAATTTGATCAGGAACACTGTTTTTTCTTAAAATGATTTCCAGCATTTGCTTGTCGTAAATGAGTAAGGCTAAATCAGTTAGGCCGTCGTCATTAAAATCCGCCCCGACCATGGCTCTTGCGTTGGCTCCCGCAGGATAGTTAAAGTGAGGAAAAACAAAAGATCCATCCCCCCTACCTTGCAAAATAGAAATAGAAGCATCTCTTCGATTGGCTACCGCGAGGTCCGGAATGTTGTCACCGGTAAAGTCTCCTGGAACGATGTACTCTGGGCCTTTCTCGGCAGCAGCGTCTTCAAAAGAAATGAATCCATTTCTTCCATTGTTAAGAAATATTTTAATTACATCGTTCATAGTGCTAGAAATGATCAAATCAGCTCTATCATCGTTATTGAGATCATGCTGCGTGATGAAAGCTGACTGTTTACCACCTAACACTTTAACCGGAGGTTTGAAAGTGCCATCGCCATTTCCATGAAACACGCGAATGAAATTCACCCGGACCCCATTAAATGCGATTGCTATATCTATATTCTTATCGTTATCAAAGTCTCCGACGCTCATATAAGAAGGGGTGCCAGATGCTTTGTATACTTCACCCATCTTGAAACTACCATCGCCTATGCCAAGAAGAATAACCAATTTGTCAAACCGAAGCGTAATGGCTAAATCTAGTTTTGCGTCGTTATTAAAATCGCCAACAGATACACCAATAGGAAGGCGTCCTACTTTTATTTTTGATTTTTGTTTGAAGACGCCGTCTTTTTGTCCAAGAATGATAGCTATGTTGCCGTCACCATAATTACTGACTGCAATATCTGGAATTTTGTCTCCATTAAAATCGCCAACTTCAAATGCTAAAGGTTCGCGTCCGGTGTTCATGGTGAAAGGATATTTAAAGGTACCGTCGCCAATTGCTTCAAAATAACTCAAAGTATCACTGCCGGAATTAGAGACAAGAATATCAGGAAAACCATCCATGTTCATATCGCGAGCCCTTAGTTCGTCCGGTTTTTTCCCAACCTTATATACTGTTGGTAAGGAGAATAAGTCGGGTGCGGGTTCGCTCTGAACACACGAGAAAGAAAAAAGAACTGCGGTGAGCCCAAGAAATAATTTGGAGCAAAAAGAATATTTTTTTAGAGAAACTATATAGTTGATGAGCAATCGAAACATGAACTGTTTATACCCTATGCTTTAAAGTGTGTAAAGCTTGACTGAAGGACTGATGAAACTTGACTCTTAAGAGTCGGGTGTTAAAATTTTTTTAAAAATATTTAGCGCTTAAGCCTATTACGTATGACCTTTTCTCATCATTTAGCTAGAGCTACTCTTTTCTTGTTTTTGGTTTCGCTGCTTTCTGGATGCCAAATTTTAAAAAACTTGGATTTTTTACGATCCAATCAGAAGGGGGTTTACCACACAGTTCAAAAAGGACAAACACTTTATTTTATTGCTAGTGCATATGATGTTGAGATTAATCGATTAAAACGAATCAATGGTATTTATAATCCAAGTAAGCTTCAAATAGGGACGCGATTATGGATTCCAGGAACTTGGCAGGTTTTGAATGTAGATACCAGTATAGATAAACAGGCTTTAACAAAAAAACGAAGAAAGAGAAACAAAAAGCTAAATAAAAAAGAAATAACAAATAAAAGTATCAAAGCGATAAAAGGATTTTTAATTTGGCCACTTAAAGGGCAATTAACATCCAGGTTCGGTAGTCGAAATGGGCGGCACCATGATGGAATAGATATTGGTGCTCGTAAGGGAACACCGATAGTTGCCGCTGCAGGAGGTAAAATAATGTTTAGTGGATGGGGCCCTACGGGTTATGGTCTCATGCTAATCATCAAGCACAAGAGTAACTTAACAACAGTTTACGCTCATAATTCATATATTCATGTACATAAAAATCAAATGGTTAAACAAGGCCAAAGGATAGCTTCCGTTGGAAGTACAGGGAGATCTACGGGCCCACATTTACACTTTGAGGTTAGAAATGATTCAAGTCCAATGAACCCTCTCAACTATTTACCAAAAAAATAAACAGCTGACCTATTTACTTGGCTGGTCCACACCTTTTTATAATGTCAATGAATAAAACCTTATTTAAACCTTCACAAACTTAAGAGGCAAACTATGGAAACGTTGAAATCTGTTATTCGAGACATCCCTGATTTTCCAAAAGAAGGCATTATTTTTAAAGATATCACTCCGCTACTCTCTGATCCTGTTTCATTTAAAAAAATCATCGATACTTTAAAAGCTAGGTATAAAGATAACAGGATAGATCAGGTGGTAGGAGTAGAGGCGCGGGGTTTTATCTTTGCTTCCGCGTTGGCATACGCACTAGGCTGTGGAGTAGTTATGGTACGAAAACCAGGTAAACTTCCCTACAAAACGTTCCAGAAAACATACAGCTTAGAATACGGTGAAGATAGCGTGGAAATTCATCAGGATGCGTTTAAAAAGGGTCAAAACGTTGTCATTATAGACGATGTACTTGCAACCGGAGGGACTCTTGCTGCTTGCATTGATCTGGTAAATAAAAATTTTGAAGTTAATTTGATAGAGGTTAGTTTTCTTATAGAGCTTGATTTTTTAAAAGGACGTCAAAAACTCGGGAACGCATCTATATATTCAATGATGCACTTTTAAAAAATAGTTTCACATCGCCAAAAGTCTACGACTATCAATTAAATGTTTTGGGCTGGTTTTTAATTTTTTTGATATAAATTTCTTTTGATAAAGCATGAATCAATTGATCTGTGTCTTCCAGATAGTCAGGAGAAATGATCAACTCTATAATACTTTGTTCTGCATCAACTGTTCGCACAACAGCAAGGTTATCATATCCCTCAAAGATGCTAACGATATACGCAATGTCTCTTTTGTCGACTTCTAGAAGCCATTGCGTCGAGTCTGTGGGAGCCATAGTTGGGCGAGGGTTATTTAAGCATTAACATGATTATGGAAACCGCTGCCGGAGTAATACCTGAGATTCGGGAAGCTTGTCCCAGTGTTGTGGGGCGTATATTCTCAAGCTTTTGAACAACTTCGCAAGACAGACCAGGTATGCCTTCATAGTTAAAGTCGGTGGGAATTCGGTAGCTTTCTAGTTTCTTTTGCTTAGCTACAACTTGCTTTTGTCTTTGAATGAACCCTTCGTACTTAACCTGAATCTCTACCTGCTCTCCGATAAGTTTTGATACCGAGGCTCCATTGAATGTTTCTATGATTTGACTGTAAGTTATTTCAGGGCGTTTTAATAATCCAGCGAGAGTGGTAGGAGTTTTTAAACTTTTAACTCCCAACTTCGAAACAAGTTCTTTTCCTTGTTGATTTGGAACAACTTTAGTTGTGTTTAACCGCTTAATTTCTTTTTCTACTGTTTCTTTTTTCAGAAGACAAAAGTTGTAATCTTCATTCGAAACTAGACCGAACTTATGGCCTTTTCCCATAAGCCTTGTGTCGGCGTTATCTTGTCTAAGTAGCAAGCGGTTTTCGGCACGCGATGTGAACATACGGTAGGGTTCTTGGGTTCCTTTGGTCACTAGATCGTCGATCATTACCCCGATATAGCTTTCCATGCGGCTTAAAGTGAACGGTGCTCGGTCGAGGAAGTTTAAAGCGGCATTTATACCTGCTACCAGTCCTTGGCCTGCAGCTTCCTCGTAGCCAGAGGTTCCATTGATCTGCCCAGCGTGGAAGAGTCCCTTTACTTTCTTAGTTTCTAATGTCGGTAAAAGTTGAGTTGGCGGTACAAAATCGTATTCAATCGCATAACCTGGAGCGACGATATCAGCATTTTCAAGTCCAGGAATGGTGCGCACTAATTCCCATTGCACTTCTTCGGCTAAACTGGTGGAGATACCATTTGGGTAGATCCAGTCCGTGTTGAGCCCTTCGGGTTCAAGAAAAACATGGTGTGAAACTCGATCAGGAAACTTTACAACTTTATCTTCGATGGAAGGGCAATAGCGAGGCCCAACTCCTTCAATAACTCCACTGTAAAGCGGTGAAAGGTGCATATTTTTGTTAATAACTTCTGCCGTGCGTGTATTTGTATATGTGATGTAGCAGGGTACTTGAGGCTGAGTTATTTTAGTGGTAGAAAAAGAAAATGGCTTAGGATCGTCGTCTCCTTGCTGTATTTCACACTGAGAAAAGTCGATAGACTTACCAAGTAGGCGTGGAGGAGTGCCTGTCTTTAATCGGCCGAGTTCGAATCCCTGCTCGAGAAATGATTGCGAAAGTTTGATCGAAGGTTTTTCACCTACACGCCCAGCTGGAGAATTTTTCATTCCAAGGTGAATACGCCCGTTTAAAAAAGTTCCTGTAGTGATGACTATAGATCGAGAGTTTAACTCGAGTCCGGAACGAGTTCTTAAACCCTTGACCGAATCGTTATCAAATAACAATTCATCTACTTCATCGCATATCAAGCTTAGGTAATCTTGGGACTCAAGGACTCGACGCATTTCTTTTTTATAGAGATGTTTATCTGCCTGAGCGCGATACCCTTGGACTGCTGGACCTTTTGAGGAGTTTAGGACGCGAAACTGGATGCCTGTTTTATCAATGCACCGAGCCATCTGCCCACCAAGTGCATCAATTTCACGTACAATGTGTCCTTTCCCTATTCCACCGATTGCTGGATTACAGGGCATAAGTGCTATTTTTTCGAGGTCAAGACTGATAAGAGCGGTACACACTCCCATCCGAGCAGAAGCAAGAGCGGCTTCACACCCTGCGTGTCCACCGCCTATAATTATTACACCGTAAGATTTCATGGAATATTTTTGACATTTGAATCTATAGTTTAAAGCTTTTTATTTTACACTAAATCTGAAATAAGAAAAAATTCAATATTAGCCTACAAAAGGAGTAGATTATGAGGGAGCCAATACTCACCTATTCCAAAGAATAGATAAATGGTTAGGTGTTGCTGGATTTTAAAGCATGAGAGCATGGGTAGGCGATAAAGGAAAATAATGTTTTTAACTATTTTTTGTGGTAATGTTTGCTTATTCAAAAGCTATATTTTCCTGCCTTTACAGAACTATTTTTATCCCTTAACAACTTTTAAGCATGAATAATCAGGTGCACCCTGAAGAGCGAATTGTTATCACGGGTATCGGGCTTACTGCTCCAAATGGAAATAATCTCAAAGAGTTTCGCGAAAACTTGCTCGCGGGGAAATCTGGCGTGCAGAAATTTGAGACTCGTTATTTAGGTGAGGTGCTTGCCGGAATCTGTGATTTCAATGTCTTGAAGTATCAGAAAAAAAAGGAATTACGCCGAGGTACCCGCGTTGGATCGGTTTCGATTTACTGTTGTCGAGAAGCGTTTAATGATTCTGGGATTGACCTTGATTCGATCGACCGATCAAGGGTAGGTGTTTACCTTGGTGTTACTGAGCACGGCAATGTTGAAACAGAAAATGAAATTTACAATATCAGCAAGTATGACTATGATACCAAGTATTGGTCCCACCATCATAATCCTCGTACCGTAGCTAACAATCCAGCTGGTGAAGTAACCCTCAATATGAAAATCACCGGCCCGCACTATACTATAGGGGCTGCGTGTGCGGCTGGGAATATGGGGGTTATTCAAGGACTTCAGATGCTTCGATTGGGCGAGGTTGACTTTGCTCTAGCAGGGGGAGTATCTGAGAGTATTCATACCTTTGGTATCTTTGCTAGTTTTAAAAGTGAGGGCGCGCTCGCCGAGCACCAAGATCCGGCTAAAGCAAGTCGCCCGTTTGACAAGAATCGTAACGGTATTGTTTGTTCAGAAGGAGGAGGTGTCTACGTATTAGAACGTCTTTCAGATGCTCTAAAACGTGAGGCTAAAATTTATGGTGAAATTGTCGGGTACGCGACCAATTCAGATGCTTTTGATTTCATTCTCCCAGAACCCGGAAGGCAAGCAGAATGTATACGTCTAGCTCTTAAAAAAGCTGGTCTTAAGCCGGGTGATATTAATATATTAAATGCACACGCAACGGCCACTCAGTTAGGTGATATTCAAGAGTGTAAGGCAATTCGTGATGTGTTTGGCGAGGAAGAGGCGGTTTGGATTAATAATACGAAAAGTTTTATTGGGCATACTATGGGTGCCGCAGGAACACTTGAGCTATCAGGTAACTTACCAGCTTTCGAAGACGGCCTAGTTCACCAGACTTTAAACTTAGATGAGCTTGATCCCGAATGCTACCTGAAAAATATTGTTTCTGGCCAACCAAAGCAGTTAGATCGTGTAGATTATATAATGAACAACTCGTTTGGCATGTTTGGAATTAACTCGGTATTGATTGTGAAGCGATATGAAAATTAAGTTGATATTTTCGAGGAAATTCAATACTATCTTGGGCTTAGGAGACCATTATGACTAAAGAAGAAGTAAGGCAGGCCGTAGTAGACATACTCGAAGATATTGCTCCCGATGAAGATGTAAGCTCCATCAAGGATGATGTTACTCTTCGTGAGCAGATGGACCTTGATTCGATGGATTTTCTCGATATCGTGATGGAACTTCGTAAGCGATTTAACATTGAAGTTCCTGAAAGTGACTACCAGGAACTTGTCAGTATGGCCAGTTGTATTCAATACCTCCAGCCTCTTTTAAAAGACCACCAACTGACAAGTTAACTACTCTACCCCTCCAATTAAAGTCAGAATTACTTCCTCACTTTTTTATCATTTGTTGATTATCGACGTTGTTATAGTATAAGTGCTGATTTTACTGTTAATTATCGCAGTACTAGTTACTTTTGGAAGAACTTCGCACATTTTTCTTTAAATTCAGGGAAGTTTATGAAGTACGACGTTATAGTTATTGGTTCTGGATTATCTGGCCTAGCTGCAGGCATACGTCTTGCCATGTTTGATAAAAAGGTTCTTATTATTGAGAAGCATACAGTAGTCGGCGGATTAAACTCTTACTACACTCGAAAAAACAGAACCATTGATGTGGGTTTACATGCTATGACGAATTATGCTCCAAAAGGGGCTCGGAATACTCCGCTCGGCAAACTACTTAAACAACTCCGGTTTAGCCATGACGATTTCCGCCTTTATGAGCAGGAAATTTCAGAGATTCGTTTTCCGGACAAGTGTCTCCGCTTCACCAACGATTTTGATTTACTGAAGCAAGAAGTCCGTGAGCAATTTCCTGATGAAATAGACGGGTTCATAGGACTTGTCAGAAAGATCGAATCTTTTGATGAATTATCGCTCACTGCAGGCGAATGGACCTCTTCCAAAGAGATTTTGGGAAGCTATATTTCTGATCCAGTTCTCATTGATATGTTGTTGTGCCCACTCATGTATTACGGTTCTGCTTCAGAACGGGATATGGATTTTTACCAGTTTGTAATTATGTTCAAGAGCATTTTTATGGAAGGCTTTGCTAAGCCTGCGGGAGGAATGCTCTATATTCTTAATCTTTTAGTAGATAAGTATAAAAGTCTTGG
>JAPYPK010000049.1 GCA_029937655.1 Nitrospinaceae bacterium | reverse complement strand
CCACTTTATGTTTGCATGAAAGTGATGCTTTAAAGTTGGATCTTTTTAATGGAGACCAGGCAGTTCTTACCGCGAATGGGGTTGATGTGGAAGTCACCGTTGAGGTATCGGGTCGATGTAACCCCGGTGCAGTTGTTGTTCCAAGAGTATCAGACGACCAGGGACTGTTAAGGTTAGCTAGTAGTGGTTCCGTGAGTTGGGTTGAAGTGAGGAAAGGGTAAAACTAAGTAACGCAGTCACCCTGCGACTTTAAATGGCAAGGTTGAAAATAATTTATCAACAACTAATGCTAACAGGTATTTAAAAACTGATTATGATCGATGATGTCATAGATTTTTTTGAGCCTTATACTTATCTAATCATAGGCAGCGTTAAAGCCTTTGTGATTGCGGGTGCTTTGCTAGGAATTGTACCCGCCCTAGTTTGGCTTGAACGACGTTTGATGGGGCGGTTCCAAGTTCGTCTTGGTCCTAATCGTGTAGGTCCATTCGGTTTAGGGCAGCCTATTTCAGATTCGATCAAACTTTTATTTAAAGAATCAATTATACAAAGCTCAGCTGACAAGTTTCTTTTTCATTTAGCTCCAGCTATTGTTGTGTTTACGGCAATTGTTACTTTTGCAGTGATTCCATTTGGTGAACCTGTAAAGATTTTTGGTCAGGAAATTGGATTGTGGGTGGCAAACGTTAATATTGGATTATTATTTGTGTTCGCAATTTCTGGTATGGGTGTCTATGGGATGGTTCTTGCTGGGCTTTCTTCCAATAATAAATACTCTCTGATGGGGGGATTGCGGTCCTCGGCCCAAATGATTAGTTATGAACTCACATTGGGTTTAGCCGCTTTGAGTATCGTTGTGCTAACGGGATCACTGAGTTTGATTGATATGGTTACTAGCCAAGATTCTTATCCAAATATTTTGATTCAACCGTTGGCCTTTTTATTGTTTTTTATTGCAGGGATTGCTGAAACTAACCGAGCGCCATTTGACTTGCCAGAAGCAGAGCAGGAGCTTGTTGCAGGTTTTCATACTGAATATACGGGTATGAAGTTTGCGATGTTTTTTATGGGCGAGTACATCAATATGGTGACTATGAGCGCACTAGTTACTCTTTTATTTTTGGGTGGGTGGAATGCTTATGGAGTTCCAGTTTGGCCCATTGTAGCGTTTTCAGGGAAAGTGCTTTTTCTTCTTTGTGTTTTCATTTGGTTGCGATCGACATACCCACGTATACGTTATGATCGATTAATGACTTTTGGTTGGAAAGTTCTCGTCCCAATTTCTTTATTAAACCTTCTAGTCACAAGCGTGTTAGTGGTTTTGTGATAACGGTAAAAATATGATTGTAAAAACTATTGATGGGGTAAAAAATTTATTGATAGGGCTTGGAGTAACATTCAAAAATCTATTTTCAACGCCCGTCACGATTTCTTATCCAGAGGTTAAGCGGATTATGCCAGAACGTTACCGGGGTCGACATTTTTTAAACCGTGATGAAAATGGCTTAGAGCGGTGTATTGGTTGTAGTCTGTGCTCTATTAATTGTCCGGTAGGGTGTATTCACGTTGTGTCAGCTGAAAATGATCCTGATCACCCCATTTCTCCGGGTGAGCGCTATGCAGAGATTTATGAAATCAACCTACTTAGATGTATTTATTGTGGGTACTGTGAAGAGGCATGTCCAGTGGATGCCGTTGTGCTGCGTGAGCATTACGAACTGGCTGATTACGATCGAGATAAATATCTTGCTACTAAGAGCGACTTACTGGTTTATCCGGAACCGAATGAATTTAAAGTGAATATCCTGGGTAACACAACACGCGTTTGACAGAACTGTGATTTTTGGGGACGTTTAGCCTTAGGGTATTTCTTCGTTTGTTGAAGTGCTGAATATTAAAATTACTTAAATTTAAGGGGGGACTTTGTTCGAATTAGATTTATTCGAGCTAACTAAGGCAACTGTCACAACGCTGGTTGGGCTGACCGCGGTACTTGCGAGCCTTGGCGTGATTCTTTGTTCGTCGCCGATTTATTGTGCTTTGTATTTAATCGGTCACATGATTTGTCTCGCTCTACTATTCCTTCTATACAATGCGGAGTTTGTTGCGGCAGTGCAAATAATTGTATATGCCGGGGCGGTAATGATTTTATTTCTATTCATCATAGCTCTTCTTGGTGGGAAAAAGGAAATACAAGAACCATCAACCGAACGTTCCATAGCGATTGCTTTTGTGGCGACCATGCTTGGTGAATTATTTTTATCTGCGACGGTGGGGCCTACCAGACCTATTGAGGGAGCGTTTGATGCTCAGACGGTTGCTGAGGTCGGGGGCAGTGCCAAGGCAATCGGGCTGGAATTATTTTCACGTCATGTAGTTGCATTTGAACTTGCATCTGTCTTACTTCTAGTTGCGGCAGTCGGAATTATTTGTCTTTCAAAATTTTCCTATGTCCCTCTTCGAAGGAGAATGAAATAACGATGGGACATCAATTTGTTCTCCTCATAAGTGCTACGATATTTTGCGTGGGGGCGGCTGGGTTTCTTATTCGTAAAAACCCACTGATCATGTTTATGTCTGTGGAGCTAATGCTCAACTCCGTAAACTTTCTATTGATAGGGTTTTCAAGCTTTCAAAAATCAATGGATGGGCAAATTTTTGCATTAATGATCATGACGGTAGCTGCAGCTGAGGTAGTAGTTGGGCTTGCCATAATTCTTACGATTTTTAGAACTCGGCATGATATGGATGTAGATCACATCAATACTTTAAAAGGATAAGGCACTTGTTTTCTTATTGCTGGTTTATATTAATTTCTCCTCTGGCAGGTTTCGTTCTTCTCAGTTGGTTTGGAAATGGTATGTCACGCCAACGAGCAGGTTTCCTCGGTTGCGCTTCTGTTGGAATTTCTTTTTTGATCACATTGATCGCATTAACTGGCTTTCTACTAGGTGGCGAAAATGAAAAGGGAGGGACCTCCACTCTATACAACTGGGTGACTGCTGGTTCCTTTTCCCTCAACATGTCTATTCTAGTTGATCCGTTGTCAGTTTTTATGCTTCTCATCATTACAGGTGTTGGGTTTGTTATTCACGTTTATTCAATTGGCTATATGGAAAAAGACCCTGAGTTCAGTCGGTTTTTTTCCTATCTGAATTTTTTTATTTTTTCAATGTCACTTTTAGTGTTAGCTGCAGATTTCTTTTTCCTTATCGTAGGTTGGGCGCTGGTTGGACTCGCGTCCTACTTACTGATTGGATTTTGGAAAGAAAAGACCAGTGCGGTCCTGGCTGCCCGCAAAGCATTCGTAATGAATGTGATTGGCGATGTCGGAATGGTCATCGCTGCATTTATTATTTTTGATCACCTGGGGACGTTAAGTTTTCTTGAGGTGTTCGCTGCTGCCAAGACAACATTCCGTCCTAATGATGATACGATTTTATTGATTACCGTGTTTCTCCTCGTGGGGGCGTTCGCAAAGTCAGCACAGGTTCCACTCCATACTTGGCTGGCGGATGCTATGGAAGGCCCTACTCCTGTTAGTGCATTAATCCATGCGGCTACCATGGTCACCGCTGGAGTCTACTTAATCGCACGTTGTCATGTGCTTTATGAGCTTGCTCCTTTTACTATGTATTTGATCGCTACAGTGGGAGTAGTTACGGCAATCTTCGCAGGGTCTATGGCTATGGTTCAGTATGACATTAAGCGAGTTATTGCCTATTCAACCATGAGTCAGTTAGGATTCATGTTTCTGGCAGTGGGTTTAGGGATGTACAGCATCGCGATGTTTCATTTAATGACACACGCTTTTTTCAAGGCATTACTTTTTTTGAGTGCTGGCAGTGTTATTCACGGATTGAATGAAGAACAGGATATTCGGAAGATGGGAGGGCTGCGCCACTCAATGCCTATTACTCATATAACTTTTTTAATAGGTTCGTTGGCACTAGCGGGGTTTCCTCTGACTAGTGGGTTTTTCAGTAAGGAGGCTATTCTTATTAATTCGTACCACGCAGACATGGGGAATATTGTTTTCTGGGCCATGGCAATACTGGGTGCAATTATGACCGGTTTTTATATTTTTAGAGTTTATTTTTATGTCTTTAGTGGACAGCCACGAACTGATGTGAATGCACATGAAAGCCCTTTGATAATGATTGCTCCCCTGGGTCTTTTGGCCTTCTTATCTTTAACCGCTGGGTTTGGTGGAGGAATGATTGATGACTTTCTTGTAAATTACTTTGGGACTCATATGCCCCACCCTGACGATGTATTACTTGAAACTATTGGATTGTCAGCTGGCCTGATAGGTATCGTTGGAGCCGTTGGTTTTTATATGACTGGGAAAGATAGACTGGAGTTTGCCAAGCAGATACTAGCCCCACTTTATGATCTTTTGTTTAACAAGTACTATATCGATGAAATTTACGATTTTTTGATTGTTAAACCAACTCGTGCGACTGGCGCATTTCTTGAAAAAAGAGCTGAAAGGCTCGGTATTGATTTTGCCGTCGATCAAGTAGGTTCTCAGGTCAGAGAAGTAAGTCGGCTGATAAGCTTGTGGCAGTCAGGTAGCGTTCGATTATATGCCTTCAACATGATTGTTGGAGTCGTGACTATTCTTATGTTTGTTGTATTCCTATAACTCGGTACAAGAGTAACTAGTATGTTGACACTCATTGTTTTCACTCCATTGATAGCAGCGCTGAGTCTCCTGTTCGTGAATAAGGACGACGCTAGAGCTGTCCGTAATATTTCCGTCGGAGCGGCTGGGTTTACTTTTCTGGCATCGCTTGTCTTGCTAACAAGGTTTGACTCCTCTATGCAGGGTATGCAGTTTAGCGAAACCCTTGCCTGGGTTCCTATGTTCCATATCAACTATCAGGTAGGAGTGGATGGGATTAGTTTGTGGTTGGTTGTTTTAACGGCATTTATTTCTTTGATTGCTGTTTGTTTTTCACTGGATGGACAGGTGGGTTTTCGTAACTTTATGGCGCTTCTATTAGCCCTTGAGGCGGGAACTCTTGGCGTTTTTGTAGCCTTAGATTTGATTTTATTTTATGTGTTTTGGGAGTTAATGCTTGTTCCTACTTATTTTTTGATCGGAATATGGGGAGAGGGACGCCGCGTTTATGCTACGACAAAGTTTGTGTTGTATACACTTGTTGGAAGCTTATTGATGTTGCTTGCAATAATCTGGTTGAGCCTTATTCATTTTGAAGCGACTAACGAGTTTAGTTTTAATATTCAGACTCTCGTTCATATGGAAATTGATCCTGCTGATCAGGTTTGGTTATTTTTGTTCTTTTTGTCTGCATTTGCTATCAAAATCCCTATATTCCCATTACATAGCTGGTTGCCGCACGCTTATGTGTCAAGCCCTATCCCAGTGCTTTTGATTTTAACAGGGGCCATGTCTAAGGCGGGAGCCTATGGTATTATTAGGTTTTGTCTTCCTCTTTTCCCCGATGCTGTCGATAAATTTGGTTTGGTCATTGCATTTGGAGCAGCAACAGGAATTGTCTATGGTGCGTGGATTGCAATCGCGCAACGTGACCTAAAAGCTCTTGTAGCTTATTCTAGTATTAGTCACCTTGGGTTTATTGCATTAGGTATTTTTGCTCTTAATGGAGAGGGAATAGAAGGAAGTGTCTTGCAGATGGTCAACCATGGGATCATTGCTTCAGCTCTCTTTATTATTGTAGGTATTCTTGAGAAGAAGATGGGAACTCGCAACTTGAACGATTTTCGCGGGCTGGGTAAGGCGATGCCATTATTATATGGCATGTTTATGCTTGTAACACTTGCAGCACTTGGACTTCCGGGGTTGAGTGGATTTGTTGGTGAGTTTTTGATTCTCATGGGGGTTTGGACGTCTCTGGTACTAGCAGACCTCGCCACTATTTATGTGTTGATGGCTGGACTATCGATAGTTTTCGCCGCCATTTATATGCTTTATATGTTCCAAGGTGCGATGCAGGAAAAAAACGATCATGTCCCCGAGGGTCTTACCGATATAAATTTTAGAGAGTTTGGTCTTCTCCTACCAGCATGCATTTTAGTGGTTTTAATTGGGCTTTACCCTAAACCTTTTATTGATAGAGTTAGCCCATCGGTTGAGTCTATTTTGACACTAGAAAAAACTATTAATCTCCATGCAGGTGAAGATAAGGGCGATCACCATTAGATCATATTAAACTTTCCGTAGCATTTCCGTTTATTAATACAGCATGAAACTTGGCGATCGAGTCGTTGATGGTATTTTTTTAGAACGGCCAAATAGATATTTAGCACGCGTGGAGATAGATGGGCAAGAAATTAAAGCCCATGTCCCTGACCCAGGCAGACTTCCTGGTCTCATGATTCCTGGTCGTAGGGTTCGACTCACTTACAATCCTGGTCCAAAACGAAAAACTGACTACAGTCTGGTATTAGTTCGTCATGAAGGCATATGGGTTTCGGTGTACCCGGCATTTGCAAACAAGGTTGTAGAGAATGAATTAGCCAAAGGAAGCCTAAGTTGTTTGAATGGTTTTGAAAGTTTTAATAGAGAGGTTAAGTGTGGTGAAAGTCGGTTTGATTTTCAATTGAAATTTTTAAATGTCAAAGCTTTTGTGGAAGTAAAATCGGTGAGTTTGGTAGAAGGAGGTGTGGGAAAGTTTCCGGATGCCCCAACTCAACGAGGTGTCAAACATCTCAAAGAACTTATAGTTCTTCGAGGGAAAGGTTATCGCGCGGCAGTTCTATTTGTTTCGCAAAGATCAGATGCACGGTCCATTATCTCAAACGATCAAATAGATCCGCTATTTGGTGAGTGGCTGCGTAAAGCTCATCTGGCTAGCGTCGAGTTATACGCGTATAATTGCAGCGTAACGAAAAATACGGTCTCTATCAAAAATCAGATCCCCGTGAATATTTAAAAGAGATTTAATGAGACAGGTTTTTTAATAAGTAGATTTATTTATGATGTTTATAGAGGGCGGTTTTGAAAAAAAAAATAATTCCTCGCCGGAATACACGAACGTTTGTAAAAAGCTCAAGGACATCTAGTCAAAGGAAGCAAACTTTATGGGATCAGGCTTCACGTTGGTATGATTCTCTAGTTGGCATGAGTGGTTCTGATTACCACCAGACCATAGTGATGCCAGGTGTTTTAAAATTACTTGAGATAAAGGCTGGGAGACGTGTTCTTGATTTAGCATGTGGACAAGGTGTCTTTTCACGATTTCTTTTGGCAAAAAAAATCAAGCCAGAAGGACTAGATTCATCCGAAGAACTTTTACGAATGGCTCGTTCTCATTCTATAAAACCTATTACATATCATTTAGGTAATGCGGGTGACGGAAAACTTCTTGATGGACAAGAGTTTGATGGTATTGCTTGTCTTCTTGCAGTGCAGAATATGGAAAAAATAGAACCTGTGTTTCAAAATGTAGCAAGATGGCTCAAGCCAAAAGGAAAATTTGTGATGGTCTTGACTCACCCTTGTTTTCGGATTCCTCGCCAAACTCATTGGGGTTGGGACGATGAAAAAAAAATAGAATACAGGCGAGTAGATCGTTACGCCAATGAAATGAAAATTCCTATACTGACTCCTCCATTTATTGATAAGGTTAATTTTACTATGACCTATCATCGACCGTTGCAAAATTATTTTTCAGCATTACATAAAGCGGGTCTTTGCGTAGACTCTCTGGAAGAATGGATGTCGAATAAAGAAAGTGCACCTGGTAAGCGTTCGCGCGGAGAAAATCGAGCCCGAAAAGAGGTGCCATTGTTTATGGCAATTCGGGCTGTGCGAATTAGTTAATGTCACTCAATACCCAAAATAATTAAATATATGCCCAGTTATACTTACGAACTACCAGAACAAAGCATTCTTCTCTCTAATATAAGACAAAACCTGTTAAAGGTTGGACCAGAGTGGACTGAAATAGCGACATTTATGCGAGAGGGGCATGTTGAGTATGCACCTATCAAAAATAATCCAATGCGTTCAGGGTATAAGTTTGTATATCAAGAGGCTAAGCTTAATCTTACTCTTTATTTTTCAGAGAAAATATTTAATCGTATGTTAGAAGTTCTTAACTCTGAGAAAATACAAATTTTAAAGGCTATTGTTGAGTCATCAATTCCAAAGCGATCGGGTTATTTAATTAATGAATTTAAGATCCGTGGAATTATGGAAGAAGAGGTTTGATTTTTTATTAAAACGGTTTGTCTTCCAATATGGCTTTACGGATACGCTGCATTTGTTTTTGGTAGAAATTAATATTGTGAAGTGTATTGAGTCGCATTACAAAAATTTCATCAGCGATGAATAAATGCCTCAAGTAGGCGCGTGAATAATTTTTACAGGTGTAACAATCGCATTCCGGGTCTAGTGGGTTTTCATCTGCTTTGTATTGAAGGTTGCGGATATTGATTTTCCCCCTGCTAGTAAAAAGGGAACCGTTTCTTGCATTTCTACTCGGCATTACGCAGTCAAACATGTCAACTCCCATACCACTGCATTGCCTAAGGTCTTCAGGTGTTCCTACCCCCATAAGATAGCGTGGTTTATTTTTAGGTAAATATTCTGCTGTGTGAGCAGCAATGTCGTACATGATATTTTTCTCTTCTCCTACGCTCAAACCTCCAATAGCGTAACCAGGAAAACCAATCTCGGTAATCTCTTTGGTGCTTTGGATACGCAAATCTTTATGCATTCCTCCTTGGACAATTCCGAATAGAGATTGACTTTCTAACTGGTGTGCGGTTTTGCAGCGTGCAGCCCAACGAGATGATAATTTTAAAGATTTTTCCGTGGTGGTGTGACTAGACGGATAGGGAGTTGGCTCATCGAGGGTCATGGCAATATCGGATCCTAACGCTTCTTGTATTTCCATAGAAAGTTCGGGGGAAAAAAAATGAGTGGAGCCGTCGATGTGAGATTTAAAAGTAACACCTTCCTCGGTAACCTTGGCGAGCTTGTTGAGACTGAAAACTTGAAATCCTCCACTATCGGTAAGGATAGGTTTATCCCAGTTCATAAACCGGTGGAGCCCACCAAGAGATTTGATAACTAAGTGCCCCGGTCGTAAGTATAGATGGTAAGTATTTCCAAGAATAATTTTTGAACCGCATTGAATGACATCCTCAGGGGAAAGTGCTTTAACAGTACCTTGAGTACCTACGGGCATAAAAACTGGTGTTTGAATTTCTCCATGTGGTGTCAAGAGACGACCGAGGCGTGCAGCAGAATGGCTATGCTGTTTGATAACTTGAAATTCAATCACTACTTAGTTGGGATAACAAAAGCCCATGAAAAGAACAAGTTGTTTGGTTGCGGTATACCATTATTGAGAGCTATGTTAGTAATGTTTCTAGGAGGGCTTTTTGTAAATGTAGGCGGTTTTCTGCCTGGTCAAATACAATAGAGTGCTTTCCTTCAAGAACTTCAGAGGTGATTTCCATTTCCCTATGGGCCGGTAGGCAGTGCATGACCAACACATCTTTCTTAGCTGCCGCCACAAGTGTTTGGTTGATTTGGTATGGTTCTAATAGAGATATTTTTTCAGGCGCTTCTTCTTGCCCCATACTGACCCAAACATCTGTATAGATAATGTCTGCGTCCTTAACGGCGGCGATAGGATCTTCCGTGATATCGACAGAATTAGTAATGTTAAACCCTTCGTGTAGCTTTGGTTTGCATGAAGCAGGACAGCCAATTGAAAGCTTCAAGCCAAACATTGTGGCAGCACAAATCCAAGAGTAGGCGACGTTATTACCATCCCCAACATATGCTATTTTAATTCCATCAAGATGCCCAAGTTTCTCATGGATAGTAAATAGATCTGAAAGTACTTGAATGGGGTGGTTTAGATCTGTCAATCCGTTAATGACCGGGATGCTGGCATGCTTGGCAAATTCAGTTACCTCATTGAAGTCAAAGGTTCGTATTAAAATTCCATCTAGGTAACGGGAAAGAACACGCGCGGAATCAGCTATGGTTTCTCCGCGACCCAGTTGCATTTGATCGGGAGTCAAAAATAGTGAGTGACCACCTAGTTCGAACATTCCCACCTCGAAAGAAATTCTGGTTCGGGTAGAATTTTTGTTAAAAACCATCCCTAACGATTTTCCTTTCAGTGGTTGGTGAGGAGTTCCCTCCGCCTTAAATTTTTTAAGTTTGGTAGCTTTTTTTAAAAGCTCGATAACTTCAACCTTGGTTAGGTCGGTTAATTTTAAAAAGTCTTTTTTCACTGAATTGAGATTCCTTGATTAGAAAACCTATTGTTGCATCTTGGTGAAAATTTTTGAAAGTGTTTTTATTAAAAGGTCAATTTCTTTTTGTGTGATTATCAGCGGCGGCAGAAAACGAAGTGTGTTTAGTTGAATGCAGTTGATCAAAAAACCTTCTTTCATGCAATCATTTACTACATTAGCTCCTGGTTGATCAAGTTCAACCGCAAGCATAAGACCAACTCCACGAACCTCTCGTATTATAGAAAAATTTTCTTTTAGACAATATAACTGTTTAAGGAAATAGTCTCCCTGAGAAGAGGATTTTTGTAAAAATCCTTTTTTAGTTAGTGTTTTTAAGGAGGCTAGTGAGGCGGCGCAGGCTAGCGGGTTCCCTCCAAATGTTGCTGCGTGCGTTCCTGGGGTAAATGATTTTATTATCTTGTTGGTGCTACCCATTGCTCCTATTGCGATCCCACCGCCAAGGGCCTTGGCCAGAGTAATAATATCAGGTTTTATTTTGTACTTCTCATAAGCAAACAAATTGCCAGTTCTTCCAAAGCCGGTTTGCACCTCATCAAAAATCAAGAGAATGCCTTTTTCGTTACAGAGCTTGCGCAAGGCTTTGAGGTAGGTTTTGTCAGCCAGGTTGACTCCTCCTTCACCTTGGACTGGTTCTATGAGCACGGCACAGGTTTTTTTTGTTATAGCCTTTTTTAACGCAACGAGATTATTGAATGGAACGTATTTAAAGCCAGGCAGTAGGGGCCCAAAACCAGCATGAAACTTTTTTTGTGCTGTGGCGGAAAGCGATGCCATGGTTCGCCCATGAAATGACTCGTTCATAGTAATAATCTCATAACGTTTGGGCTGCCCATTATCGTAAAACCATCGCCT
>JAPYPK010000048.1 GCA_029937655.1 Nitrospinaceae bacterium | reverse complement strand
ATTTTTCTTCTTTGGTTTTGATTATGAGAAGAAGTTCGTCGTCGACGCATAATTTCCCATCCCAGTGGTAAGTCGACTGGATAGAAGGAATAGTATTTACGCAATACGCTAGTTTTTTTTCAACTAAACCCCGGCTAATTTTTTTTGCTTCTTGTCTAGAACTTACGGTTGTAAATACAGTGATATGATTCTTCATGATAATTTTATTTCATTAAAGAATAATTTTTAGAATAAAAAAACCTAAAACTAGGAGAATCATAAAAACAATTGTAAAGATGTTAAAATATTTTTCTATAAGTATTTTGAAAGGTGGACCAAATTTATACATAAGTGCAGCCACAAGAAAAAACCGGGCAGATCTGCTTACCGCTGAAGCCAAGACAAATGTAGGAAAATTAATTTTAAACGCTCCTGCTGACAGGGTAAAAACCTTATATGGTAATGGTGTAAAGCCAGCTGCGGCTACGGCCCAAGCATTATACTTATCATAAAGTAATCCAATTTTACCCCATTTTTCTTGAAAATGATAAAACGCTACGATGCGGTTTCCGATTAGATCCATAAATTGATATCCAATGAGGTACCCGAACATCCCTCCTAGAACAGATCCTACAGAGCATACAAATGCAAAACGAAACCATCCAATGGGTGATGCTACAACCATAGCGATCAGCAGTATATCTGGGGGAATAGGAAAAAAAGAGGATTCGACAAATGCAATGATAAATAAAACAGGAAGAGCATAAGGTGTAGTTGCCCATTGCAGAACCCAGTCGTAAAGTTTTCTAATAAACAACATTTAATTTCGTGACCGATAATTTTCAATTACATAAGGCTAACTGGGTCGACATCCAAGATTAGTTTTACTTTAGAGTTGGAAAATTTCTTAATCTCAGGTGTTTCATATAGACGGCGTAGAGCCGAATGCAGTTTTCTATAGTCATAAGAGCGTAGAATTAGATGTCGGCGGAAGCGATTATTGATCTGATAAAGTGAGGCACGCGCAGGCCCAAGAACTTCAATACCGCTTATTTTATTTGTAATTCGTACCAAAGTTTTATGGAGACTATTTGCAAATTTTTCACCAGCCTGTTCATGTTCACTTTCAATTTCAATTGATACCATTCTAGTGAAAGGAGGATATTTTAATTTTTCTCTTAAGGCCAGTTCTTTTTCTGAAAATCCTGTAAAATCGTGTTCTTTTACGAAATCAAAAACATAGTGCCCAGATAAGAGTGATTGAATGATTACTAGCCCCGGTACTTTGCCACGTCCTGCTCGCCCTGCAACTTGGGTTAATAACTGAAAGGAGCGTTCGGCTGATCGGAAGTCAGGGATATGCAATGAAAGGTCTGCGTAGAGGACACCGACTAAAGTTACGTTAGGAAAATCATGTCCCTTCGTGATCATTTGAGTTCCAATAAGGATGTCAATCTCTCCCAAGTTCATTTTGCGGTGGACCGCTTCGAATGACTCGCGTCCTTTAACAGTGTCCCTATCAAGTCGAGCTATTCTTGCTTGTGGAAAAAGTTTTTTCGTTTCATCTTCAAGCTTTTGTGTGCCGAACCCACTGAACCTTATAACTGCTCCTCCACAGTCTGCGCAACACTCGGGTTTACGTGTGAAAAAATTGCAGTAGTGGCATAGTAAGAAATTTTTTTTACTGTGAAAGGTGAGGGTTACACTACAATGAGGGCATTCGAAAACAAACGAGCACTCTTTACAAAAGACATGGTTTGCTGTTCCTCTTCGGTTAAGAAATAAAAATATTTGCTCTCCTCGTTTTATTCTGTCGAAAATAGACTTTTTCAAAAGCGTGGAAAAAATAGAGAAGTTCTTTTTCGAATCCATTTCCGCCTTCATATTTATAACTTTAACAATGGGAAGTAAGCGGTTGTGAACTCGGTTTTCAAGAGAAAGGTAGTGGTATTTACCTCTTTCCGCATTTTTAATTGACTCTAGGGAAGGGGTCGCGGACCCAAGGAGGACAACTGCATTTTGCTTTTGAGCTCTTATTATAGCGCTATCTCTTGCATGGTAACGTGGGCAGGATTCCTGCTTGTAGGATGTGTCGTGTTCTTCGTCGATCACAATGATGCCCAGGTTTTTAAACGGCGCAAAAATGGCCGAACGAGCTCCTACGGCAATAGAAACCTTTTCGTCTCGAATTTTCCCCCATTCGTAGAAACGTTCTTTTTGCGTCAATCCGCTATGAAGAACGGCGACTCGATCACCAAACCGCTGGCGGAACCGTTCAACAGTTTGTGGAGTCAGTGAAATTTCTGGGACTATCATTAGGGCAGATTTATTTAGGTCGAGTACGAGTTTAATGCAACGAAGATAGATTTCTGTTTTACCGCTTCCCGTTACTCCATGTAATAGATAAGGCTGAAAAATAGCATTCTCGATGGATTGTTTAAGTTCTCTATAACATTTATCTTGTTCTTTATTAAGTTGGTGTGGGTTTTCATTGGTCCATTCTGGCTGCACATGGGGCGAAATCAATCCTCTTTCTTTTTTTCTAGTGTATGTTTCGATAAGTTTTTTATTAAGGAGGCTTTTAATGATTTGTGAAGAGCCAGATATTTGATTATTTAAATCAGAAGAAGTGGTTTGTCCTTTACAAATAAATTGGTAGATTGCACGCTGTTTAGGGCTACGTTCCAACAGTTTTTCAATTTCTTGTTTTTTGGGTAGGTTTTCTGCCAGCTGAAAAACTTTTTCATATTCATACTTCAGAGAGCTTCGTTTAATTTCGTTTTTTACGCCTACCAGGCCATCCCGTTTTAGTTTTGCTAGGGTACTTGGGCTATATGTTTTTTTAAGAGAACGTTCTAACTGCTTGGAAGTTAAATTTCTTTTAGAATTTAAAGCTTGAAGGATAAAAGTAGCTTGGGAAGGTTGGGTGTTTTCTGTTAAGGCCTTGAGTCCCTGTCCTGTTAGGTAAAGTTTGTCTAGGCTTGTATCATCCAGTCCTGCAGGTAGAGCGGCCTTAATAGCTTCACCCCAGGACGAATGGTAGTAGTCAGCCACCCACCGTGTTAGAGAAAGAAGCTCTTTAGAGATAACAGGTTCTGAGTCTGGGACTTCTTCAATTGCTTTTAATGGGATATTCTTTTTATTATGCTTTGATAAGCTAACAACATATCCAGTGAGTCGACGTCGACCAAATGGAACCAATACCCGCATTCCCTTTTTGACCATTCCACTAAAGTGTAGGGGAATTTCATAAGTGAATGCATCTTTAAGAGGTAGGTTGAATACCACCTCTGCGTATGCGAAAGCAGGTTTTTGATTTGACGATAATCTAGTCGGAAAGGATTTTTGGGTACTCATAGAATGATTATTGTTGGTTTTTGAGATTGTACCAGAGAACGAACTTGAACCAAACTCAGGCTACAGTTTTGCTGAAGAAACCGTTGACTCTTAGGCAGTTTTAAATTAGTCTTGTCCCACTTTGTAGTCAAAATTAAGTGGTTCTGGTCGATTTAAGATTCTTAGGATCGCATGACAAATAGGAGTATGTTATGAAAGTAGGAGATAAGCTCAAAATTGATTTTGCGGGGAAGAAAAAAGACGCTTTGGTGTTCAAACTTTTTCCGAGTTCGGTTTATTTAAAAGTAGACTTTGAAAATGACAAGGGAAAGCTTGTAAAGCGAAAGCTTAGTCAGGTCGAAAATAAAAAAACAACCTCAAAAAAAGAAAAGAAGAAATAGCCCTCAGCCGGCATAAACTTCTTTATTCTTGTTTGCAAGTAAGGGTTAGAATAGTTTAAGTTTTTTATTTTTCTGGATTGGTCTCGTTGAGAAAGTGCGTCAACGTTTTTTTGTTTTTTACGTTTTGATTACTTTTTAAAAGTACATCTTTATCTTTGATTTTTGTTTTAGCGTTTCCACGTAGTTGCGTGTAGCATTTCCTACTTTGTTTTTTCTAAGTATCTTTTCTATCCGGGTTTTTGCTCTGTCAAGTGGCATAATTTTGCCTTCTATGAGATCTGTTAGTTTTAGGATGTGAAACCCGAGTCCGGTTTTAAAAACAGAGCTCACCTCGTTTACCTTCATATCGAATGCTCTTGAACTAAAAGCACCAAATATCTGGTTTTTAGTGAAATAGCCCAGATCGCCCCCCTTAGGGGCTAGGCTGTCTTGGGAGTACTTAGTGGCCATTTCGTTAAAAGTTGAACCATTCTTTATCTTTTCTAAAATAGACTCAATCTTTTCCTGAGCTGATTTTTCGGATTTTGTGTTTCCGCGTTTGGCCTTAACAAGGATTACGCTGGCCCGGGCTTTTTTATCCATATAAAATTTTTCTTTATTCTTTTCGTAAAAAGACTGGATATCTTTTTCACTAATTTTGATCTTCGGTTCAATTTCTTGATCAATAACTTGTTGCATCAAAAGGTCAATTTTGAGTTCTTTCTTATATTGATCAAGGGTTAATTTTCGATTCTTCAATTCATGTTCAAAAATAGAATCAGATTTAAAAGATGATTTAACTTTCCTTAGTTTTCTGTCTAGAGCCTCGTCAGAAACATGAGCGTTGATTTCATTTCCCTTTTGCAGTAATAGAGCTCGCCCAATTTCATTTTCGATCAGTTTTTTTGCTGTAATTTTTTCCTCTTCGGCAGTGAGAGGTATGCCTCTATCTTTGTAGTTCTTTAGAGTTTTTTTTAATTGACGAAGGATATCGTTGTTATGAATATCTTGACCATTTACCTTCGCTACGACACCAGGTAAAGATATGCGAAGTTTTTCTTCATGTGTGTGCCCGGAATGTGCAAACACCAAAGTTTCTGTTAAAAACGAGGCGAAAAAACAAAGAAAACTAGCGTAGAGTATTTTATTACCAGGTCGGAACATGAGAGGCATTTTCTTCAAGTGATTCAATTTGTTTGCTATGAGTTTACGGTATCTAGGCAAGCTAGACTTGTCAACCCGTTTATTTTTTTAGATTTGTAATTGGTATTCTTAGTGCTCGGTTTGGGCTGAGTTTGTTGGGATTTGTTTTTTTAGTGTGTTGAATAAGAATATCGCAGCAACAGCAATCAAAAGAAGGGCGCCAACAGCCGCTCTATACTTTAAGGTTTGGGTATCTTTAAATATCCAAACAACGCTTCCCCAAAGCAAGGGGCCTACGATCGAAGCCATTTTTCCGGCCAGGCTGTAAATACCAAAAAACTCTCCTATTTTTTCAGGTGGAGATAGTTCGACAACGATAGCTCGGCTGGCAACCCATACTCCTCCCATCCCTGCTCCAGCTAGAGGCCCTACCATCCAGAACAATATTTCTCCCGAACTGATTACGATAAGGCACAATGCTGTCAGCCAAATCCACAAAACAAGCCCATAAGAAAAGACTGTTCCCTTATGCTTGACCAACCAACCGATTGCCAAGGAGCCCAGCATAGCAAAAATAGTTGAAAGAATTAAAAAACTTGTTATTTGTTTGGCATCAAACCCGATCACTTTGTGTGCGTATACCGACATGAAAGCAATAATCGTATTTACAACATCAAGGATAAGAAAGTGAACTACAAAAAATTTTAATAGAATTTGGTAACGAGAGGCGTCAGCAATTGTTTCTTTTAAGGTTCGAAAAGATTGTCCAATGTCTACGTAAAAAGGTTTTGGATTGGGATCTTTGACGTATAGAAAACAAGGAATGGCAAACACGAGAAACAGGATTGCCGTTGGAAGGAATGCGGCTGATCTACCGCCATCGGTTACAAAGGGTTCGACTAGGCGGAGACCAGCGATAGACCCAATATAACCAAGTGCTACCCCATACCCTGAAATCATCCCAACATTTGACTTGCGGGCAACACTAGGTAGCATGCCGTTATAAAACACGAGTGCCGACTGATAACAATAATTAGCAATAACAAATAGGAGTAATCCCACCCATAATTGTTCAGCCTCCCCTATGAATCCAGTGGCCAAAACTGAAATTATGGTAAGGAGAGTTAGGGGGAAACGCCTTTTCCCGGTTTTGTCTGAAATTGTTCCGAAAACAGGTGCGCTAATGGCGACTGCCAACATAGAACCGGAAAGAGCTATGCTGTAAAGAATATCCTGCCCGCCATGATCCACTGTGACCCATAAGGCAAAGTAAAGTGAGATCACATTCATGGAAAAAATGGTGTTGGCGAAATCGTAAAACGCCCAAGAAGCGATAGCCCGTTTGTCGGGTCCCCCGTTCATGGTATTGGAAGTACGGTGCGAAATCCGTAGATTTCATTTTTGATGTGGGGGCGGTTGCGCGATCGTCGGACGACTTGGACTCCATCAATACTATTTATATAAGACCCGCCACGTAGTACCTTATAAGTCCCGTTGTTCAAGGGTCCCTGAGGGTTTAGCTCTGGGCTGATGTGGTAGAAATCCTTGTCATACCAATCGAGACACCATTCCCAAACATTACCGGACATATTCAGTAATCCAAATGGGCTGGCTCCTGATTCGTAATAATTTACTGGAGCGGTTTTTTTGTAATTATCATCTTCGCCGAAGACGTTTACGTAGTAGAAGAAAAACCCTTTGTCAAACTTTCGACCCCAAGGCCATAGCCTATTATCGTTTCCACGGGCTGATTTTTCCCATTCAGCCTCTGTAGGCAGTCGATGCCCTTTCCACTTTGCGTAAGCCATGGCATCTCTCCAGCTAACACCAACGACCGGGTGGTTAGGCAAATTAAGGGTTTCGTCTTCCCAGAATATAGGTTTTGCGTGCCCGGTTAACTCAATGAATTCCATGTACTCTGCGTTACTGACTTCATGTTTGCCGATAAAAAATGCTTTCGTGTAGACAAAGTGAAGAGGTTTTTCATCTTCCCTTCCGGAAGAATTTCCCATAGGAAAATATCCTTCAGGGATAAAAACCATTCCAGTAGGTGGTGTCGGGTTGGGTTGGCTATACGTTGATGCGGGGAGATAGAGTATGAGGAAGGTGAGAAAAAGACAGCTTAAGAATTTGGTTAATATTGATCTGGGGTTTTCATTCATGGAAGTTTAAAAAAACTGATCCTTTTTACGAGGGATGCAGATACTCGAGTTTCATTGTCTACAGGAAGATCAGATTCAATTCCCTCAATATTAATCCATACGTAGTGTCCATTCCAGCAATTTAGAGTTATTACCGTATTCCCAAATTGGTCGTCTGAGTTGTTTAGAAAGACGGGCGCCTTACACTTTTCGCAATAGCCATGAATGTTCTGATTAGGTTCCTTAGTCATAATATAAAGCGCTTAAGAAAAAGAATTCAACATCAAACTACTTAAAATATAAATATAATTCTATGTTGAAATATAAACTACAGCAAGTGAAATGTGTTCTTTGAATTTTTAGTTGGTTAAATGAATTCATGTGAAAGTCAAGTTAATTATATTGAAGGAGATAATTTTGGGCGTGTTTTAAATGGAAAAATTTGATTTTTTCAAAAGATCTTTAAGTAGGTCCACTGGTAGTCCAATGATGTTTGAGTAGGACCCGCTATAACTTTCAACTAAAAATGACCCTTCTCCTTGAATAGCATAAGCACCGGCTTTATCCATGGGTTCACCAGATTCGACATATGAATTGATTACATTTGGAGTCAAAGCTTTGATGCGGACATGAGAAATGCTGGCTGCAGAAAAAATTTTTGAATGAACTACGGCAACGCCGGTAATCACTTTGTGTTCCTGTCCACTTAATTGTCTCAAAATTTGGCGAGCGTTTTCGGCGTCAGAGGGTTTTCCAATAATTTCATTTTTTAAAACGACCATGGTGTCTGCGCCAATGACCAAATTATGGGGATGCTGTTTTGCGACCCAAGTTGCTTTTTTTCGACCCAAAAATATTGCATTTTCTTCCGGGGAAAGATCTTTGTCGCAAAGCTCTTCTATTTTACTTGGGACTACTCGAAAATTTTTAATGACGGTTTTAAGTAGTTCAATTCTTCTTGGAGATTGAGAGGCGAGAATGACGGGTATTCTTGGGCTGTCCATTTTTGTTTATATTTTGAAGGTTATGTAGTTCTGTGTGGAAAATAGAAGGTATTTTATTTATGATATGTTCTTGATGATTTCAAAAAGGCCAGCTTTACGTTTAGTCGGGTTGGTATTTTAACAAAAACATAAACTGCAAAGGTTAAAAATTTAACTATGGCCGGTTCTTCTTTTCAAATTCAGGTTAGACATATTCAAGTTGCTAGTAAAAAAGTAGCCGATCTATTGGCTGAGACAATTGGAGAGGGTAGGCCAGGTGTAGCTCAAGTCCAGTTATTGATGAAACTTGCCAAGAAATATAGCAACTGTCACTCAAAAAATGATGACGGTAACCTTGGTTGGGTAGAAATGGGGTGGAACCCTGAAGATCCGCGCTCGCCACGGGGTGGATTTAAGAAGCTCGAAAACGAAGAGCTGCATGACATTGTTTGTAAAGCCTTAGAAAAAAATGAAATACATCAAGGAACAGTACACGGGCCCGTGCAAACCAAGCAGGGATACCACGTACTCATCATAGCCAACGAGTTTAAGACAGATCGGATTTTATGATTTGGATGGATAAAACTATGAAGGTCCTCGCCTGTCTACTTCATCAATCCCCCTACTGAGACCAAGCAACATTTTATTTGAAAATTATTTACAGTTTTCTTAAACGAAATTGTAAGCGAAACAGCCACTAGAGCATCGAACCATGTAATGAGGGCAGGATTTACATGGTTCCTTGACCTCAGTCTTTTCAAAAACGTTGTTTAAAAACCTTGCGCCCATGCGAGCCGTGGCGATCGAGTTGACTTCTTTAAATTCACTGACGTTGCCTAATTGCATTTCATGAAAAGGAAAACAGTTGAAGCAATCGCCTTTTGAATCTATGTCCATTGGACTGCCATCTGCACAACCAAAATAGAGATCTTGAGTTTTCCATTCATTCAGTTCGGGGACCTGTTTAAACCCATGGAAATAAAACCTCTGAACCAAATCAGTTTCATCTTCTCCAATCTCGTCCAGAAAGCAGGGTGGAAAGGAGCAGTCAAACCTAAATGCCATTTGTGGAAATTTTTTAAGGAGTTGAAACATTTTACGGCCTAGCTTTGGATAATCCTGTATAGGTAGATAAATATTGGATTCACCTCCTACTATTGGAAAAGCCGGGCTCACCCTAATGCGGTATTGTTGGTCTTTTGGTAAACCTACCTTTTGGTAAATTGAATCTATTTCTTCGCATTGCGTTTCTATATCTTGATCTTTTGAATATAGATTAATGCTGAAGGTAATGCTGTACCCGTTCTTACGCATCAACATTTCGGCAACTTCTCGACATCGCTCATGATTTGCCTCAGAAATATTCTCCAGTGTCTGCCAGTTTAGTAAAACTGAAAAGGTAATTTTTCTTTTGAGAGCTCCATCGCGTCCGATAACATTCACGAGTGTATCCAGAACTTTGTCACCCATCAATCCATTTGTAAATAATCCCAGGGACGTATAAGAAGGCATAGCGTCAAGCGTTTGGGTGAAAATATCATTGAACTGTGGATGGAGGGTTGGTTCGCCTCCCATAAAATTGATAACAGGAGTATTTTTGATCTTAGGAAGTAGGTCGTTTATAAAATAGTCGAAATCCATAGATTTTCCAGGAGTCCGCACAGTCTCTTCCATGTACTCATCAGCGAAACAGTAATTACATTTCAGGTTACAGTAGCTGTTTAAAATAATGTTCATTTCAGTTCCGTAGATACCAATGCTCTTCTAATTTTCCACCTTAACGGACAATTCCATGCAAGCCTAGACTAACCCAGCCTCAAATGAGAGTGGGGAGAGCACAAGAGTCCTGAAAAATCAAAAAATTAATTTATTTATATCCTATCACAATTCAAATGATTCCCATTAAATATGGTAGGTGCACTTTCTCAATATCAAGGTTCGAATGTTTTTTTTCGTCGTATGATTTGAGAGATTCCAGCATGTACGACCATACGAAGCTCGAAGGGGTAAGTTCGGCAGACATTTACGAAAATTTGGATTGCCTGGTCTTTCGCTTCGGACTCATCTTCAGCAGTGCATTTCATCTCCCAGGTGGAACTTAGGGTGGGTATTTTTTCCAAGCCGTGCTCCTCAAGACGCATATCTATTTCCTTTTCCGCATCTTCACTAATATCCTTTAGTTCGGTTGCAATTAAAACATTGTAAGTTTGGCTCAAGGTATTCCTCCATAATGGTTTCAATAGCTCAATATCGTTTATAGTGTATAATAAGCTAGTTAGAATAAAAACAGGTTGTAATTCCTCAATTCATTTACCTAACAACTTCCGACTTTCCTTGTACTCCTTCCAAAACGATAAAAACGAAACTATTTTTTGCGGGAGACCCTTCGGGGTTCGTAAGGCACCTCTGATAGTTGCTGAGATAGGGTTTAATCACAATGGAGATGTCGACTTAGCTCGCGAGATGATAAGGTCGGCTGCACAGAATGGTGCTGATATTGTCAAGCTGCAAACCTTCATAGGCAGCGAATTAATTTCAAAAACGGTCAAGGCTAAGGACCCCGATCAACCAGATCGTGAAATTTTTCTACACGAATTTTTTCAACGTTATCAACTTACCCGAAAAGACTACGAGGCCTTGTTTGAATATTCTAACGAACTAGGAACTCCTCTTTTTTCAACACCCTTTGATGAAGATTCGCTTGATATGCTGGTAGAGCTTGGAATGCCTGCTATCAAAATTGCGTCGCCCGACCTTACCTATCTCTCGTTTTTGAAACGGGTTGGAGAGACAGCTTTGCCGATCGTTCTTTCGACTGGTATGGGAACGAATGAAGAGATCGAAGTGGCCTTGAAGGAGATTCGGTCCACGGGAAATGAAAATATCATTCTATTGCATTGTGTTTCTAATTATCCTTCTCGATATCACGAGATGAACTTAGCTTGCCTGAAGGAAATGTCTTTGCGTTTCAAGGTTCCAGTTGGGTTGTCTGATCACACTAAAGATAATTTATCGGGAATCGTGGCTGCATCCTTAGGAGCTGTTATGATCGAAAAACATTTTACTATTGATCGTAACCTGCCAGGAGTGGATCAGAAAATTTCAATGGAACCCCATGAACTAGCCGCATTGAAAGAAGCTACGATCAATGTGCGAAGTATTTTAGGGGATGGGGTAAAAAAAA
>JAPYPK010000047.1 GCA_029937655.1 Nitrospinaceae bacterium | reverse complement strand
ATCATTTTTTTATTTCCAAACAAAGATGATCTTAAGTTTTTTACTACTTTAGAAATAAAATATGAATATCTCGGTTAGTGGAAATGATTATAAACCTACGAAGGCAGTAGGTTTTTTTGACCATTTTTTTCTAGGCGTTGAACGACTCGCCTATACACATTCCATTGTTGTTATTCTAGCCTCTTTATTGACCGCAAGCCTATCTGTTTGGTTTGCAGTCGAAAAACTTTCATTTAAAAATAACCGAGGCGACTTAGTCGCGCAAAACCTAGATTACGTAGAAACCTACGACCGATATCGTCAGGAATTTGAGGATTTTGACGGAATGATGGTAGTTGTTGCTGATGAAGACCCTGCAAGAATGAGGCAGTTTGTGGATTTTTTCGTGACTAAGTTGAAGTCGCATTCACAGAATTTTTCGACGATATTTCATAAAGCTGATATGGAGTATTTTAGAAAAAAAGGCCTTTTGTATCTTCAACAAAATGAACTTGTTGACCTTGGAACTAAAATTGAATCACACGAAAAATTTCTTAGAAAAGTTAATACATCTCCCGGACTTAACAAGCTCATGGAAAGTATTAATGCTGAAATAAGTACAGGGATGGTAAATTCGATTTTGGCTGGATTTCTCGGAGGCGAGGATAGCAAAGACGATAAAGACGAAACTAATGACCTTAGCTTGTTAATCGCTCTTGAAAAACAAATGCTCTTTTATTTAGAAGGGAAAGGTTCATATCACTCGCCTTGGAGTTCTTTTTTGACGGGCGATAAAACCTCTTTGCGGGAGGCAGGTTATTTGGTTTCAGATGATGAGAGGCTTATGTTCATCCTCATGGTTCCAAACGAGGAGAGCAAAGAAGCCACATCGGTCTCTGACTCTATAAAACTGCTTCGTGAATTAATTAAAGAAGCACGCTCACGGTTCCCAGGAGTTGAAGTAGGTCTAACAGGTGAAGATGTTATTGCCGCCGATGAAATGGCGATAACGCAGGTGGATGTTCGAAAGGCTTCACAAATAGCCCTTTTGGGAGTGACATTGTTATTTATTATCGCTTACCGCGGAGTAGTAAAACCACTCCTTGCTGTGTTTTCACTTGTCATTGCCTTATGCTGGTCGATTGGATGGGCTACGTTTGTAGTGGGTCATCTGAACATTTTAACCATTGTGTTTGCTACCATTTTGATCGGCCTGGGAATTGATTTTGGGATTCATGTTCTGGGGCGATATAAAGAAGAACGGATGTCTGGAGGCGATATTCTTTATGCACTACAAAAAACGGTTCAAGGTACCGGGCGTGGGAATTTTGCAGGTGCGGTGACAACTGCCATGGCTTTCGGCGGTATGATTTTCACCGATTTTATCGGTATCGTCGAACTGGGGAAAATATCTGGAGGAGGTATTCTCTTCTGCATGATCTCGATGATTCTTGTCTTGCCAGCTTTGATCAGCCTAGAAGAAAAGATACGTAAACCTAAGTATTCGCGGGGGCGGTTTGAGTGGGGAGGTTCTTACTTTGAAATATTTTTTCAAAACTATCGTGCGGTTATTTTTGTTTCCATAATTTTATTTATTTTCTCCCTTTTTTCCTTAAGGACCGTGGTGTTTGATTATAATCTGCTTAATTTGCAGGCTCACGGGACCGAGGCAGTTAAATATGAAATGAAAGTGATTGAACAGGCAGGGCGCTCAGCTTGGTCAGTTGCTGTGCTTGCTAATTCCCTAGAGGAAACTATCAAAAAACATAATGCGTTGGAAAAACTTTCAACTGTCGGAAATGTTGAGAGTATAGTTTCTCTCTTACCAGAAGACCAGAATAAAAAAATTGAATATGTCAAAGAACTGAGACCAATTTTAAAAAACCTTAAAGTTGAAGCCGGTGTTTCTCCAGTTTCGTATCCACACTTGGTGAAAACGATGAGGAAAATTCGTTTTAAACTTCAAGGAAAAGAAGATAGGGGGGGGGTAGCTGAAGCAAGAAAACTTGCACAACTTTTTCTAGATAAGAGTGAAACTCAATCTGTGGAGATTGCCGAAAAAAGGCTTAATGATTTTTCTGAAAATCTTTTTTCCGACTACAGAGATAAGGTGGCTGACTTGAGGGCGAGTGTTGATATTTCTCCTGTCAGTGTTGCGGAAATACCTGAAAGCTTGCGAAAAAGATATGTTAGTCAGAATGGGGTGTATTTAATTACTGTATACCCCAGCGTGGACATATGGGATATAGCCCAGAGGGAGAAGTTTATGGGGCAGTTGAGGCAGATTGATTCAGGAGTTACAGGGAATGCTATACACATGTTTGAATCGACCCGTTTAATGAGAGATGGATATTTTCAAGGGGGAGTTTATGCGATGGTCGCCATCTTTACATACATTCTTGTGTCCTTCGGAAATATTCGTGCCACGTTAATCGTTTTACTTCCGGTTGTAACAGGATCAATGTGGACGGTTGGAATCATGGGCTTGGCAGGAATTTCATTTAACCTTGCTAATCTGGTTATCCTGCCATTGATCATTGGAATAGGGGTTGTCAATGGTGTTCATCTGGTTCACCGTTACCGGGAGGAAAAAGACAAAAACGTAAATATTTTATCAAAAAGTACAGGGCAAGGAGTGATCCTTAGTTCACTTACAACAATGATCGGATTTGGTAGCCTGATGGTTGCCGACTATCAGGGTATCTATAGCCTGGGGCTTGTTTTAACCTTGGGTGTTGGTTGTTGTCTTTTGGCCAGTATTACATTACTACCTGCGATGTTGAAGCTCTGCGCTGCTAAAGGTTGGGATCTATAACTTTTAATTAAAAATTTCAAGTCAGAGTTTAGCGAGGACTCGCAGCGATATTACCACCGTCGACGATAACGACACTACCCGTTGTTTTTTCGGCAAGTGCTGTATCAAAAAATCCTTTAGCGACGTCGGTGTCGAATACTTCTGTTTCAAGTAGGTTACTCTTGAAGTATTCGTCAGGGGTCAAGCCTCGGGCGGTCGACCGTTCGGCGAGCACTTCCTTGGTAAAAAGCTTAGTGCGGATACGATCTGCATTGACTGCATTCGAACGAATACCATCTTTGCCATAATCGATGGCGTATTGTTTCATCAAGGCGATCACTCCTGCTTTTGGCAGAGCATAGGGGCCAAAATCTTTTCCGGGGTTAAATGCCGCCTTGGATGCGTTGAACATTAAAACACCACCTGTTTTCTGCTTTTGAAACAGTTGAACTGCCTGAGATGCCAGTGTCTGGTGAGAGAAGAAATTCAGATCGAAGCTTTTTCGCAAAGTCGCAGAATCCACCTCGCCTATTTTGCCTCTGATTGCATTGCCAGCATTGGAGATTAAGATATCAATTCCCCCGAATGTTTTTATTAGATTTTCAAAAGATTTTTTCACTTCTTTTTCCGCTGTAACGTCTACTACGTGAAACGCGATTCCGGTTTTAAATTGTTTGCGCAGTTTTTCTACCTCGCGAATCAAGGTTTCTTTATCTAGATCAACCAGAAAAAGGCTGGCACCATTTTCTGCGAACAATTTTGCAGTAGCTAGGCCAATCCCCGATGCTGCTCCGGTGATATAAACGATTTTCCCTTGCGCTGTAGCGGGTTTGTTTTTGCCTAACTTTGCTTGCTCTAAAGACCAGTACTCCATATCAAACAGGTCGTCATGTTTAAGTGGTGAGAATTGGCCTATGTTGAATGATTTTTTGATAATGCCGATTGTATGTTGGTAAATATCGGCAGCGATTTTTGTTTCTTTGACCGACTTTCCAATAGTGACTAATCCAAGGCCAGCGACTAGTACAATTCGTGGCAGAGGATCAAGTTCTTTCTTGTCGACTCCTTTGCTTTGAATATTAGTTTTAAAATATTTATGATAATTATTTTTATACTTTTCGAGAGCGCTAGAAATTTCCTTCCGAAGTTTTTCGGAGTCATTTAAATGCTTAGGGTTTAGTAAAAGAGGTTTTTGCTTGGTGCGAATTACATGATCCGGTGTTGCAGTTCCAATTTGTGACCAGTCGTCGCACTCTTGACTTGAGGCAAAAGCACGGGCAGCAGGGTCTTCCCTGTAGTGGATTAACCAGTTTTGGCCCGTTTCTTGTGAGAATAATCCACGTAAACAAGGGGCAATCGATGCGAGCACTTCTTCATCACTCGTAAATTTTGCATTGATAGGCGATAGTTTTTTTTCATCATGGCTGGCTATAAAATTCTCAGCTTGTTGTACTGCCTCTATGTGGCGGTCGTAGCTTTCTTTTGCTGTGTCCCCAAAAGTAAACAGCCCGTGATTTATCAGTACCAGGCCTTTGACATTAGGGTTGGTTTCATAAACTTCTGCGGCTGCTTTAGCTAAATCAAATCCGGGCATAATATAAGGAACGATTCCCATCGTTTCCCCGTAAATATTTTCACAAAGTGATTTAGCATTGGGTTGATTGGCAATCACTAAAATGGAGTCTGCGTGGGAATGGTCTATAAACTTGTGAGGTAAAAAAGCGTGTAATAAAGTTTCGACGGATGGGTTTGGGGATGTAGCATCCAGTAGGTGGGTTCTTTGTTCGTTAACCATATCTTCGTCACTAAGACAGTCCAGGTTTCTTAGTTTGATCAGATGGTCCAGTTGTACCCCGGGAAGGCCAGCTGGTTCCAATGTATCGAGATCCCATCCACTTCCTTTAACGTAAAGAACGTTAATCTCTTCGCCTATGGCATTTGTGGTTAGGGATTTCACAGAAGTGTTCCCGCCGCCATGGAGTACTAAACTGGGGTCAGCTCCTATCAGTCTAGAAGTATATACTCTTAGGGCGATATCTTTTGATGCATCCTTGTATTGTTCTATTGTTGCCTTGGACTTAGATTCATTCCAACGATTTTGCATACGTTTTTCCCAGCGTAAATTTTAAAACCAAAATGAAAAATATAGCGGTTGCTAAGGTTGGATTCAAGAAAATTCACTCCGTATATCAAATTATCAGTTGTTCAAGATGGGTTTTACGGTTTTTATAGGCATTATTTTTTTAAAAGCATTGTGAAAAGGGTCGAGTTTTGTGATAATCTCACCCAAAAATGATAGCTAAAATTCATATCACATTCAAAGATGGTGTTTTAGACCCTCAGGGCAAAGCTGTGCATCACACCTTAATAGATCTTGGGTATAATGAGGTGTCTGAGATCCAAATGGGAAAATACTTGGAATTGAAGATGGATGGGGTTTCTAGAGAAGAAGCAGAAAATAGAGTCACAGAGATGTGTGAAAAGCTCTTTGCCAACACAGTTATCGAATCCTACCGATTCACTTTAGAAACAGCGAAGTGATTATTTTTTGTATGTTTCAGGAAGCAAACTTTATTTAGGTGCCTTTACTTTTTCCTAAAGATTAAATTATGAAGTGTGGCGTAGTCGTTTTCCCTGGTTCCAATTGCGATCACGATTGTTTTCATATCCTTAAGCACGTTTTCAAGTTAGATACTGAATGGATATGGCACAAAGGTGATGTAGACCTTTCACGATTTGACCTCATCGTGTTACCTGGAGGCTATTCGTATGGCGATTATCTGCGAGCAGGGGCCATCGCTCAATTTTCGAGCGTCATGAAAGAAGTGGTACGATTTGCTAATTCTGGAAGAATGGTCCTTGGGATTTGTAATGGCTTTCAAGTTCTTGTTGAGTCGGGGCTTCTTCCGGGTGCTCTTATTCAAAATCATACGCAGAAGTTTGTTTGTAAGACAGTATCTATTCGAGTGGAGAGCGTCTCCACTCCATTCAGTTGTGAATGCGTGGAAAAGCCAGTTTTAGAAATTCCTATAGCTCATCACCAAGGAAGTTATTTCATCGATTCTGACGGATTAGACCAACTAGTAGATAACCAGCAGATTGTGTTTCGTTATAGTGGTCCCGGCGGAGAGGTGACAGATCAATATAATCCGAATGGTTCGGTTGACAATATTGCAGGCATAGTAAATAAAAATAAGAATGTCATGGGTTTAATGCCACACCCTGAACGTTGCGCTGATCCAGCTTGGCCCAACCTTGATGGGCAGCTCATTTTTAAATCTATAATCTACTCGCTGCAAGATGGAGTTTCGCTGTGAACAATAGCAACTCTCTTACCATTACTCCAGATATAGTGCGTCAGCATGGCCTGACTCTTGAGGAATTTAATCGTATTGAGGACCTTCTTGGCCGAGAACTTAATTTTACTGAGTTGGGGATATTTTCTGTAATGTGGAGTGAACACTGCAGCTATAAAAGCTCGCGTTATTATCTAAAGAAACTCCCAACCACTGGTCCACGTGTGCTGCAGGGGCCAGGAGAAAACGCAGGGGTAGTTGATATCGGTGATGGGGTTGCAGCGGTATTTAAGATAGAAAGCCATAACCACCCTTCTTTTATTGAACCCCGTCAAGGAGCTGCCACAGGGGTAGGGGGAATTTTACGTGATATTTTTACTATGGGAGCCCGTCCCATTGCGTTAATGAATTCCCTACGATTCGGAGCTTCCGATCATTCCCGTACCCGGTTTTTAGTCAACGGAGTTATTGACGGGATTTCTAATTATGGGAATTGCACTGGGGTTCCTACTGTTGGTGGAGAAATTTATTTTGACCCTTGTTACAATGGGAATATTCTGGTTAATGTTTTTTGCCTTGGGTTGATTCAGTCGGATAAGATTTTTTTGGGCAATGCTTCTGGAGTTGGTAACCCGGTTATTTACTTTGGTTCTAAGACGGGGCGCGATGGTATTCATGGTGCAAGTATGGCCTCTTCAGAGTTTGATGAATCCTCTGAAGAAAAAAGGCCTACGGTTCAAGTAGGTGACCCGTTTGCAGAAAAACTTTTAATCGAAGCTTGCCTTGAGCTTATGAAGGAAGACTGGGTCGTGGGGATCCAAGATATGGGAGCAGCAGGGCTTACATGCTCTACTTTTGAAATGGCAGGTCGTGCCGGTACCGGCATTGACCTTGAACTCTCGAAAGTGCCTATGCGGGAGGTAGGCATGACTCCCTACGAAACTCTGTTATCAGAATCGCAAGAGCGAATGCTTGTGGTTGTTAGCAAAGGGATGGAACAGAATGCTTTGGCTCTGTTTGACAAGTGGGATCTTGACGCGGCGGTCGTTGGAGAAGTAACAGATACACCAATGGTTCGTATTTTTGATAATGGAAATCCAGTGGTTAATTTACCTGTTGAACTAGTTGTTGATGGGGCGTTGGATCTAAAACGCCCAACTAAAAAACCTGAATATCTCAAAGAAGTTGACCACGTTAATCTCGGGTTCATTCCAGAGCCAGAGCGCGGTGAAGAAATTTTAAAGAAGCTTCTCTCATCGCCGAACATAGCAAGTAAGCACTGGGTTTATGAGCAATATGATCATATGGTTAGACTAAATACGTTAGGTTTGCCGGGTTCTGACGCTGCTGTACTTAGAGTAAAAGGATCGCAAAAAGCCTTGGCGTTGTCGGTTGATTGCAATAGTAGGTATTGTTACCTAGATCCATTTCAAGGAGCGCAAATAGCAGTGGCAGAGTGCGTTCGTAATATCGCGTGTTCTGGCGGTGACCCGATCGGGTTGACAAATTGTCTTAATTTTGGGAACCCGGAAAACCCAGAAATTATGTGGCAGTTTGAACAAGCTGTTTCGGGTATGGGGGAAGCTTGTAAGTTTTTTGATATTCCAGTAGTTAGTGGGAATGTTAGTCTTTATAATGAGACTTCGGGAGAAGCAATTTACCCTACACCTACTGTAGCCGTGGTTGGGTTACTGGAAGACCGCTCTTTTCATACTACTCAGTGGTTTAAGGAAGATGGAGACCTCGTCGCTCTTATCGGTCTTACTATGGAGGAGTTTGGTGGGAGTGAATACTTGAAAATTATGTGTGACCGCGTGGAGGGGAAGCCGCCACATTTGGATCTTCGCTTGGCCCAATCTGTCAATAAATTATGTTTGGAATTGATTCGAGAGAAAATTTTAGCTTCAGCGCACGACTGCTCGGAAGGTGGTTTGGCAGTAGCATTAGCCGAATCGTGTATGAGCCACCCTCTAGCTGCAAAGGGAGCGACTCTTGATATTGACTCTACGGTTAGAAATGACGCCTTTCTTTTTGGTGAGTCTCAATCGCGCATTCTGATTTCTTTTTCAGCAAAGAACAGGCTGGTGGTAGAGGCAAAAGCAAAGGCTATGGAGGTGCCTTTTGCAATCATAGGAAAGGTGGGAGGCGACTCTCTGATTGTGGACATTAATGGGAAAGAGTTTATTCGTGAAGAAGTTTCGCATTTAAAAGAACTTTGGTTTGGAGCCTTAGAAACATATGTTGGATAAGTTTCACGATGAATGTGGTGTGGTGGGTATTTACGGCCACTTAGATGCTGCTAACCTTGCTTACTTGGGTCTTTATGCTTTGCAACACCGAGGCCAAGAAAGTGCAGGTATTGCCGCCTCTAATAATGGGAGCATGCATCTAGAGGTGGGAATGGGTTTGGTTGCAGATGTTTTTAGCGATAGTCGTCTTAAAAAACTTCCTGGTAATATCGCAATAGGACACAATCGATATTCAACGACAGGGAGTAGCAGGATAAAAAATGCTCAACCTTGCCTTATAGAATATGCGAGTGGAACTATGGCAATGGCACACAATGGGAACTTGGTTAATGCCCCAGAAATTCGGGAGGAATTAGGGACCGCAGGAGCAATTTTTCAGTCCACTAATGATAGCGAAGTGATTGTTCATTTGATGGCACAATCGCGACGTAATTCATTTGTTGATCGTGCGGTGGCAGCACTCTCACAAGTTAAAGGTGCTTATTCAATCGTACTGATGAGCGAGAATGAACTAATCGCTGTACGTGATCCGCAGGGATTTCGGCCATTGTGTTTAGGGAAGCTTGACGGCGCTTATATCGTGGCCTCTGAATCTTGTGTGATGGATCTTGTGGAGGCAGAGTTTATTCGTGAGATTGAACCAGGCGAATTAATTCTCATTAATCAATTCGGAATGAAATCGTTTTACCCCTTCCCAAAAACTGCCACCAAACAATGTGTTTTTGAACATATATATTTTTCAAGACCAGACAGTTATTTATTTGGTAGGTCGGTTTACTCTGTGCGTAAGCTTATGGGTAAAGCTTTAGCAAAGGAGAAGCCGGTGGAAGCAGATGTGGTGGTTCCTGTTCCCGATTCGGGGGTGATTTCTGCTATGGGTTATTCTGAAGAGTCTGAAATTCCCTTTCAAATGGGATTGATCCGTAACCATTACGTAGGGCGAACTTTTATTGAACCTCAATCTCAGATTCGTAATTTTGGCGTAAAAATTAAATTGAATGCTGTGAAACCTGTTATAGAGGGAAAACGAGTAATTATTATCGATGATTCTATTGTACGAGGAACAACGAGTAAAAAAATCGTTAGGATGCTGCGCGAGGTAGGTGCCAAGGAAGTCCATGTTCGAATAAGTTCGCCACCTACCACACACTCATGCTTTTATGGAATCGACACACCCAACAAAGAAGAGCTAATTGCTTCTAATATGGACATTGATCAAACTTGTGAATATCTCGGCGCCGATTCGCTACATTACATAACGTTAGAAAAGATGCTTGAGATCTTTGGTGAGCAAAAAAATGATTTTTGCGCTGCCTGTTTTGATGGTCGCTATCCTGTTGATGTGACAGGCTCAGATGGAAGTACTAAACAATTAGGTCTATTCTAGGATCTTAAATTTCAAATAGTAGTTACGTTTAAAATAGCTGATAGTTTAATCTGCGGTGACCGCTGACTCTAAAGCTTTTCCGAGAGTTTCCAAGTCCTTCTTGTGAAATGATAGTTTCTGGTTCATTTCTTCCTGCCGTTTCATGACTCTTTCAAACATTTTTTTGATAGTTTTATAGTCAGATTGCTTTAAAAGCATGTTACTCGTTGACTCACGAGATTTTACGGGTTCATTTTCTATGCCTTCTTTATAAGTAGCTACGGACTGAAGGGCATCCTCTCCGAAAATCTTGGCAAGTGCTTCTTCCAGTGTTCGCTCCATAGCGATTGTGTCTTCATAGCATACGATGACGCGTTTAAGTTCCGGAATTTTTCCAGCATCGGCTTTGAGGTACAGAGGTCTGACATAGATCAAAGATTCTTCTATCGGTATAACAAGCATGGTGCCCTGAATAACTTTTGAACCTCTTTGATCCCATAAGGAAATTTGTCTTGAGACTTCTGCGTCCTGATTGATTCGCGCTACGATTTGATTGGGGCCATAAATCAGTTTTTGTTTTGGGAATGTATAAGCGATCAATTTCCCATAATTTTCTCCATCACTTTGAGCCACCATCCATGCCGAAAGATTGCTCTTGCCACTTGGCGTGAAAGGTAACATTAGAATATACTCTTCTGCTTTATTTCCTGGAAGTTTCATGATGGTGTAATAAGGTTCCATCATTTTATTATCTATCTCTGGGATTTCCCACAGGTCCTCTTTGTTGTAAAACACCTGCGGTGCTTTCATGTGATAAGTCGCATATATGAATGCCTGAATTGTAAATAGATCTGACGGATATCGAATATGTTTCCTTAAATCCTCAGACATTTCATTTAACTCTTTGAATAATTCAGGAAAAACGTTTCTCCAAGTTTGGATAATAGGATCGTTCGGGTCAGAAATAAAAAAATCCATCGAGCCATCGTAGGCATCGATTACAACTTTGACAGAGTTTCTTACATAATTACCAAATCGTGGAATGGTTTGCGAGTAAGGAAAATGATCGCTTACGGTATAGGCATCATATAGCCATTTCATTTTCCCTTCTGTGATAACTAGATAGGGGTCGCTATCTAATCTGAGAAATGGAGCAACCTTAAGAACCCGCTCAGTAATATTGCGATACATCAGCACTCTACTTTCGTTATTAATATCCTGCGAAAAAAGAATTTTAAGAGTTTTGAAGCGCGCTGCGAGAAGTGCCTTTCTGATTAAGGATTCAACTGGGAAACCACCACTCCCTTCATAGTTTTTGTATACATTTTGTTCTCCTTCCGGGTAATCAAATTCTTTGGTCCCCGTATTAACAAAAACATGATCATTAGAAAGCTCACCAAAATAGATTTCTGGTTGGGTAACCTTAAGGTCTACGCTAGAACGTGGAGGAATATCCTTTATCAAAAGAACAGGCAGTCCTTGAGGTGTTATTTGGTTGACGGGGCTGAGTGACACCCCATAACCGTGAGTAAAAGTGAGGTGTTCGTTGATCCATGTGCGGTTAGGTAAGTTCTCTGATTTTAATTCGCGAGGGGAAAGCAGGGTCTGACGGTATTTCCCATCGATTGTGTAGCGGTCATGATCTACCGAATTGAATTGGTAATAAGTTCTTATTTCTTGAAGTTGGCCTAGAGTATCAAG
>JAPYPK010000046.1 GCA_029937655.1 Nitrospinaceae bacterium | reverse complement strand
GTTGAAGATCAAGCGCCTTACCCTGAGGTAACCCTTCAACGATATCGGCAATAACCACATTACCCAGGTTTTTGTAGGCTGTCAGTTGTGCAACCGTTGTTCCTACCTGACCAGCACCTACAACCGTTATTTTTTTTCTCGTGGTCACCATAAAAATCCTTTCTTAGCTCAATTCGAAACGCTGTCTTTTTTGGACAAACAACCTCAAACCGACTCTCAATCCAAATTATTTTCCCAAATATATCACGTGGATTAATTTCAAAAGTATTACGTTTTACAGAACACCCTTATTTTCATAGTTTTTAATCTTAAAATTTAACATGAAAAAGAGAACAAGTCTTAAAAGGCTAATCAGTCTACAACTCGCATATAGTGTTAACTATAGGAATTAAACTCTATAATTATAAGCTTGATGGTAGATCGAGGTAAGTTAAACTAGAATATTACTCCCTAACTTGTCAAGCGATTTTGACTAGGAAGAATAAGGACTGCCTAAACTATGGATCATTCAAAGATAAAGCACCCACTTGGGACCGATTTCAATGCTATTCTAACCATTCCAAATGATCCAGAAGAAATAACAAAACACCTTTCTGCCTTTAAAAATCTGGTCAAGGTTGAACATGACAAAATAAAACAGTTCCATCGTTCTGGTGCTGGAGGACGCGAAGTGGTTCAGGCGCACACTTCACTTATCGACTCAGTTCTATGTTATTTAATAAAAAAATTAGCGCTCTCTAGAAATAAAAATTCTCCTAATACCCTTTTGGAGGAATTTTCCTTAATCGCGGTTGGTGGTTACGGGCGCGGAGAATTAAATCCCTGTTCAGACATTGACCTTCTTTTTCTAACTTCCACAAACATTCGCCGCTCAACCAATTTTCTCATTCAAGATTTTATTCCAATCTTGTGGGATCTTGGACTGCAGGTGGGATCAAGTTGTCGAACCCAACAAGAATGCATATTTCTAGCAGGAAAAGACATCACGGCCAAAACCTCAATGATCGAGACACGCTTTATGATTGGAAGTCAAACAAAGTATAAGAAGTTTTTTCAATCCATTGAAAAAAACTCACTGAGAAAAAATATCAAGGGTTTTCTTGACGAAAAATCCAAGGAAAAAAATATTCGCTATAAGCAGGGGGCAGGACCATCCAGTGACCCAGAACCTAATGTAAAAGAAGGCGGCGGCGGACTACGAGACTACCACACCGCGCTGTGGGCTGTCGCTATCCGGTTTGGCTGTCTATCTTTCCGAGAAATACCCCGCAACGATATTATTTCATCAGAAGAGTTAGACATTCTGGAACGATCTATTGACTTCACCTTACGTGTTCGCAATGAACTTCATTATCTCAAAAACAAGAAACAGGACGTCCTTACCTATGATCTGCAAAAAGAAGTGAGCGCCAACCTAGGATACAAAGAAACAAAAGAAGTACTTAGAATCGAAGAGTTCATGCAGAACTATTTTATTCACGCTACCAACATCCACCAGTACTCAGAGATTATATTTCAACGATGTATTGAAACCAGGAAAACTGTAAAAAAAGTTCTCTCCTCATTGGCAAAGAAAAATCTTGGGTATGGTTTTTATGCGTCCGGGGGGGACTTAACACTCGAAGACGAAAATTCCGAGACCTTATTTAAGAAAAACCCTGCCCTAGTCCTAACAGCACTTGAATTATGCCAAACACACAACCTTACACCGACCTACCAAATCAAACGATTAATAAAAAAACAAAACCATTCATTAGGAAAGGTGCTCGCCAAAGAAGGTGTGGTTAAAATTTTTATTTTAAACACTTTAAAAAATTCTAATTCAGAGAGGTTCCTTCGTCTCATGCATGAAGTTGGAGTCTTAGGCCTGCTTTTACCTGAGTATGGGCGAGCTCACTGCAAGGTTAGTTATGACTTTTACCATCGCTATACAGCTGATGAGCATACCCTGCGCATGATTCGATTTCTCGAAGAACTTGAAACTAAACCTAATAATTTTAAGAAATTTTCTAAAAGCTACCGTCAATTAAAATCTAAAGTTTTGCTCAAGTTATCAACCTTCATTCAACCTATCACAGAAAAAAAAGATTCACGAGACACCAAAGAACATTCGAGAGTCCTTTCGCTAGCAACTGCGCACCTCGACTTAAATTCTAAAGAATTACAAACTATAGGGTTTTTAGTAAGCAATGTTTATCTAATGATAGAAACAGCTCTTCACGATGATATCCAACAGCCATTAATTGTAGAAGGTTTCGCCAAAAAGGTGGGCTCTATCGATAAACTAAATTTACTATACTTGCGCAGTTATGCTGAACTTCGAGCGGTTGCCCCAGGTACTTTAACCTCGTGGAAAAAAGTGCTTCTTACTGAGCTATATCAGAGGTCACGAAATTATTTTCAAAATCCTGAATCACTACACTCACGAACGCCCACAACCTGGGTCGAAGTCTATAAAATTCTTCGATGGGAATTCCCATCGGAAGACCTAGAATTCCATTTTAACAACATCCCCGATGACTATTTAGCAACCGTTAAAGTTGAAGAAGCAGCTCTACATATGCGACTCATACGATCCTTAAAAGACAAGCTTTTTATATTTAATCATAGCTACAATGATGAAGGTAAGTTCCATCAAGTTATTCTTTGTTGCCCAGTAAAATTTGACGCTTTTAAAATACTGGTAGGCACCCTCACCGCACAAAGTAAAAGCATATTGGAAGCTAAAATATTTATCAGAAAAGACGGGATAGTTATCATCAGCGCTAACATCGAGGAAACCGAACAGACAATCGCAGGTGACCTGGAAACTTGGAAAAAACTCAAACAAGACCTGAGTACTATCTTCGGGGGAGATGAAAACTTATCTAACCTTTTAGCTCAAAGACCTCGATATATCTCAGAAAAAAAAATAAACGCCGCAATAGCTCCAAAAGTTAAGCTGGACAACACAAGTGACCCAAATTTTTCCATCATTCGCATTGAAGCCCGTGACCACTTGGGAATGTTGTACAAAATATCAAAGGTTTTCTCTGACCTCGATATCCGAGTACACAGCGCTAAAGTTTGTACCCAGGGGGGGCGAGGCACTGACGTATTCTACGTATCCCATCAAAGCAAAAAGATTTTTTTCGAAAAACTAGTTCGCCGTATTAAGGAAAAAGTAATCTCTGCTATGATGGTCAAAAACCCAGAAGAACTGGGCTAAAAAAACCTATGCCCTCCTGTAAAAAAATTATAAGAAACATATTGGGGTATTTAATTCTAGCCTTAAACACCGTAGCAGCTAACCATCTCGTCCCAACTAGTGAAGTTTCTTTAGGAAAAAAAATTTACCATGACCGCTGTGAAGTCTGTCATGGAAGTCAAGGTGACGGAAAGACGTTTGCAGCAAATGTCCTTTTTCCACCCCCAAAAAACTTCAGAGCAGAATCTACTAAAAAGGAACTACCTCGAGAGCGTATGATCCGGTCCGTTACAAGAGGAAGATCCGGTACCGCAATGATGCCCTGGGAAAGTATCCTTAGCAAACAAGAAATTCATTCGGTAGTGAATTACATTCGAAAAAATTTTATGGGGCTGTATAAATAAAGCGGCCAACTAATGGGGTTTGAGAGGGTTGCTTTATTTCATACAAACCTAACCACAAGGTTCACATCTTCAACTTTTTCCCTAATTTATCTTCTACTGAAGCTATTTTTGATATCAATCGACCTTTTTCTCCCTCTCGATAATCGATTTTAACTGAACAAGTGATGCGCTTGCAATCGGACCTCATTGTTTCATAACACCTCTTTACTACAGTCATGACCTCATCCCATTCTCCCTCAAGAACCGTACCCATAGGATTGAGGCGGTAATCAACTCCACTTTCCGAAATTATCTTCAGTGATCTGCTTACATAATTACTTACACTTTCCCCTTTATCCATGGGCGACATGCTAAATTCCAGAAGCACCATATTTTTCAACCTCCACAGAGTTTATTAATTTAGATTATTTTTTAGCTACATCTTGTAATGAAAAAATTGAACAACCGTTCCTAGAAAAAGACCTTATCATAAAAAATTACTTGCATTTTAGACCCATGGTATGAAATTATCAGTAATCCAATTCGAAATCCAGACGGGTTGTCGAAAATCCAAGTAAAGGCGGTATGGCTATTTGGCCAAGATTCGTGATATTCGCAACAACATAGATAAAATCGATGATCAGTTGCTCAAGCTGATAAATAGACGTGGTGAACTTGCTGTAAAAATTGGGCAGGAAAAATCCAAAAAAAATAGTTCAAAGCATTTTCACGTTCCACATCGAGAACACTCAATCATTGAGCGAATCACACAGAACAGTAATGGGCCGTTTCCCGATGAATCGCTAAATTCAGTATTTCGTGAAATCTTCTCAGCTACTCTTGCCCTTGAAAAACCTCTCCGCATAGGTTTTCTCGGCCCTGAAACAACTTTCAGTCATCAGGCCGCTATAAAACAATTCGGGCATTCATCTAAATTCATAGCAAGCCATAATATTGAATCTATTTTCCGCCAAGTTGAAAAAGACGAGTGTGATTATGGCGTGGTTCCGGTTGAAAATTCCATCGAAGGAGTAATCAACTTAACTTTGGATTGCTTTGTAGATTCACCCTTATTAATTTGCGACGAAATAAAAAGTACTATCTCACTTTACCTTCTTTCAAAAGCTAAAGACCACAAAAAAATAAAAACTATATATTCACACCCACAGCCCTTAGGCCAGTGCCGCCAATGGCTAAGCCTTAATCTACCAAACGCACTACAAATTCCTGCTTCTAGCACCGCTAGTGCCTCAGAAACGGTGTCAAGGAAATCAACTTGCGCGGCCATCGCGGGAAAACTTGCGGCGGAAACATATAATTTGAATATTCTTGCAGAAAACATTCAAGACAGAGTTGAAAATTACACCCGTTTTCTAGTTATCGGCAAAGACGCCGCCAAGAAAGTAAAGCAGAATAAAACATCAATTATGTTTTCTATTCGAGACGAAGCAGGGTCCCTCCTCAAGGTCCTGCAACTACTTGCTCGCAACAAAATAAACCTAACAAAAATTCAATCGCGCCCACTTAGAGACCGACCTTGGGAATATTTGTTTTATTTGGATCTGGAAGGACACATTCAAGATTCTACCGTCCAAAAGTCCGTGGAAAGACTTAAAAAAATATGCCTATTCTTGAAGCTACTGGGTTCCTACCCAAGGAAGGCTTGAAAAGATGAATCCATTTGAACGGGTTTCCATTATTGGAGTTGGTCTTTTAGGAGGATCTCTTGCTAAGGTGTTGCGCAAACTGGGTTTAGCGAAATCAATTGTTGGGTACGGACGCAACAAGGCTAATCTTAACGAAGCTAAAAACCTAAATATCATAGACGATGTAGCACCTGATATTCAATCGGCTGCAAGGGATGCAGATTTAATTGTTTTTTGCTCACCAGTGCAAACTATTGCGCAACTTGCAATGGAGATGAGCCCACATCTCAAACCGGGTTGTTTAGTGACTGATGTAGGATCGACAAAAGAAACTCTTATTTTGGATATGGAAAAGTTTATTCCGGACGGCATATCTTTCATTGGTGCCCACCCTATTGCAGGAGGAGAGATGTCTGGATTCCGTTTATCATCAGATACTTTGTTCGACGACGCCCATTGCATTATCACCCCAACAGACAAATCAGATCCAGAGTCGTTAAAAATTGCCATTGAACTTTGGAAAACTATTGGAATGCATGTGTCTATAATGGATGCCAAAGAACACGACTTTATTTTCGGCGCAGTTAGTCATTTACCCCATGTTTTAATTTTTGCATTGATGAACACTCTTGGCGATTTGAAGTCTGAAAATTATGACCGAATAACATCTTTTTCAGGCGCGGGACTCAGAGATATAACTCGGACAGCTGCCAGTGAACCTGCAATGTGGAGAGATATTTGCCTCTCAAACAAAGATTCTATTTTGCATTTTCTGGATCTATTTCAAGAAACCCTGAACCACCTTAGATCGAGCATTGAACAAGAAAACGGCACTCTACTGACCCGGCAATTTGAAATTTCAAATCAACATCGACTTAAGCTTATTGGTAAAATATGATTATTGCTATAGATGGACCTGCGGGAAGTGGCAAAAGCACCGTCGCAAAGATAGTCGCAGAAAAATTAAACTTTCGGTACATAGACACTGGATCAATGTATCGATCGGTTGCTTGGAAAAGTTTAAAAAAAAATACTGCTCTCAAGGATGAGGATGCAGTTGCCGACATTGCATCTAAAATCCAAATCGAACTTGTTCCCGGAATGAATGGACAACTGGTATTAGTAGATGGAGAAAATATTACCGACCAATTGAAAGTGGAAGAAATTAGTCGTGGAGCTGCGATTGTGGCGGCGCAACCAATGATTCGAAAAATCATGACAACCCAACAACGAAAGCTGGGCAAACAAGGTATGGTTGTAATGGACGGCAGAGATATCGGGACAGTCGTTTTCCCCCTAGCTGAAAAAAAGTTTTTTCTGGACGCCGACCCAAAAGAACGTGGGCGCCGTCGATTTATTGAGCTAAAAGAAAAAGACCCGATCAAAAATTCTGACCTTTCAACCATAATTGAACAGGTCGTTCAAAGGGACGATGAAGATCGCAACAGGAAAATAGCTCCTCTTAAACAAGCGAAAGATGCCGTGCTCATCGACACAACTAATCTCAGTATCGACCAGGTGGTTAAAGAAATCATAAAAACCATTAATCCGAGCTCGTAGTTTTTTTAACGACTCTATTACTAACTTAAGCTTTTCACATGCTTTATCAAATCAAGAAAGAAAGTTTTTATCATGACTAAATCAAAAATTGAAACAACATTTGAAGATGACTTCGACGAAGAAGAAAAACTTTCTCCCGAGGACCAAGCAGCTTGGGATGAAATGGAAAAGTACTTCTCTGAGAGTCTGCACCAATTTAAAGAAGGGCAGGTTGTTCAAGGCACCGTAATAGAACTAGCCAAAGGCATTGCGACAATTGATATTGGATTCAAGTCGGAAGGAAACGTTCACATACACGAGTTCTCGAACAATGGCCAAGATTTATCTGTTGGGGATGAGGTAGAAGTTTTTCTAGAACGGTCAGAAGATAATGAAGGGAACGTTGTCCTTTCTAAAGAGAAAGCAAACAAAATTAAATTGTGGGACGAGCTAGTCACAAAATATGAAGCAGAAGAAATTATCGAGGGCACTATTACCGCAAAAGCAAAAGGTGGGCTAACAGTAGATATTGGCCTTAAAGCATTTCTTCCCGGTTCTCAAATTGACTTACGTCCCATACGAAATCTAGAAAAATTGATCGGTGAAGTTTTCCAAATGCGAATTATTAAGATGAATAAAAAACGCGGCAACATTGTCCTATCCAGAAGAGCCATACTTGAAGAGAAACGCATGTCTAGTCGCGCTGAAACCCTAGAACAGTTAGAAGAAAATAGCCTTATTTCTGGTGTTGTTAAAAATATCACTGAATATGGTATTTTCGTTGATTTAGGTGGCATTGACGGATTACTCCATATTACCGACATGTCTTGGGGACGTGTTAACCACCCCTCTGAAATGTTTTCAATGGGCGATAAATTAGAAGTGATGGTACTTAAATTCGATAAAGAAAAAGAACGCGTTTCACTTGGGCTGAAACAAATTAGCCCAGATCCCTGGGTTAATGTAGATAAAAAGTACCCCGTTAATCAACAAATAAAGGGGACAATTGTTAGCATTACTGATTACGGTGCTTTTGTTGAATTAGAAAAAGGAATTGAGGGCCTAGTTCACATATCTGAAATGAGTTGGAGTAGACATATCAAGCATCCAAGTAAAATAGTTTCTCTTAGAGATGAGGTTGACGCTGTGGTTCTTACTCTCGATAAAGAAAAGAAACGTATTTCACTTGGGATGAAACAAATGGGATCTAATCCATGGGAGGAGATTGAAGGAAAGTACCCTGTTGGAGCTGAAGTCACTGGCACAATTAGAAATTTGACCGATTTTGGTGCTTTTATTGAATTAGAAAATGGAGTGGATGGTCTTATACATATTTCAGATTTGAGCTGGAAAAAAATTAAACACCCATCGGAAAAACTTAAGAAAAAAGATGAGGTTAAAGCAATTGTACTTAACATTGATAAAGCTAATTGTCGCATTTCCCTTGGTGTCAAACAACTGCAACCGGATCCTTGGGATGATATTGCCAAAAGTTATTCTATCGGAATGGATGTTGAAGGAACAATTATTAAAATAACCGGGTTTGGTGCGTTTGCTGAGTTTGGAGACGGCCTAGAAGGTTTGATTCATATAACACAGCTGGGTTCAAAAAGTGTTTCTCAACCAGAAAAACTTGTTGAGGTTGGCCAAAAAATTCAGGCAAAAATCATAAAGGTGGATACGAGCAACAAAAAAATTGCTTTGAGCATCAAAGCTTTTAAAGAAAAGCTAGACTTGGATGCCATCGAGCAAGAACAAAGTCGGTTGGAAACATTCAAAGAAGAAGAAAACGAACCAACAACTGATTAATTTTAATGACTCGGTTCTAGGATATTTATGGAAATGGCTAGTTCAGAGAACAAAAAATCTCCTTTGGCTAAAAGGTTGCTATTTCTCGTTCTCATACTTCTCGCTCTTGTCGGTATTTCATCTATTACCTCAAAGTGGGTGCAACAAGGAACCAAAAATAGAATTGGTATCGTTGATATCACTGGTCTCATTAGCGACTCCCAGTATATTGTCAGTCAAGTTAAAAAATTTCGCCAAGATAAACGCATTCGGGGAATAATCCTTAGAATCGATTCCCCGGGTGGCGCTGTCGGTCCATCTCAGGAGATTTATGATGAGGTTCTTAAAACCCGCGAGAATGGTAAAACCATTTACGCTTCAATGGGCGCACTAGCTGCATCAGGGGGATATTATATCGCTAGTGCCGCCAATAAAATTTTTGCAAATCCAGGAACTTTAACCGGTAGCATTGGCGTAATCATGGCATTCTCTAATGCTAAAGGATTAATGGAAAAAATTGGCCTTCAACCTGAAATTATTAAAGCGGGTGAATACAAAGATATCGGCTCTCCCGCCCGTGCCATGACTCAAAAGGAAAGAAATCTCCTCCAAAGCGTGGTGACTGATGTCCATCAACAATTCATAGAAGCGGTCGCCAATGGACGCGATATTAGTATTGCGGAAGTCACCAAAATAGCTGATGGACGAATTTTAACTGGGCGCCAAGCATATTCTCTTAACTTGGTTGACCAAATGGGCGGGCTTCAAGTTAGCATTGATCAACTTGCCCATGAAGTTGGGATTATAGGCTCCCCAAAAATTATTAAAGAAACTCCGCGTGTTGGATTTTTAGACTGGGTTCTAAAGTCCACATTAAATCAATCGCTTACAAAGCGATCTTCCATCCCGTCCCTGCAGTATACTTGGCACCTCAATAGTTTACAGTAATTCTTAAAATTCTACCCCTTCTAAAAATTTACAACCAACATTAACGCTAACACCAACGCAGGAAAATCCATTAAAGCCATTTAAAATAATGAGTTGACTTAGTTTCCATCCATGATAAGATTTGCGTGAGTATGCTAGGATCATTCAATTTATTTTCTGGGGGAGTTGAGAATGACAAAGGCAGAATTGGTCGAAAAGGTTTCTGGTAAAATTAACTTGACTAAGAAACAAACTGAGGTTGTTGTAAATACTGTTTTTCAAAGCATCACAGATTCCCTTAGTGATGGAAAAAAGGTAGAGCTCCGCGGTTTTGGTAGTTTTAGAATTCGTGAGAGAAATGCACGTGTTGGTAGAAACCCAAAATCTGGTGCTCAGGTGAATGTACCTGCCAAAAGAGTCCCATTTTTCAAGGCTGGGAAAGATTTGCGAGAATTGGTAGATAAAAACACTTGATTCTCCCATAATAAAGGTGTCAAAAAAGATACTTTCCCCTCTCAAAAAATCCTCAAATATTCCCCTTCGGGTCGTTATTCAACATTAAGGGGAAACGTGGACCCATTGCTTCTCATAGCCTTGCTGGCGCGATGTGTCATTAGTTGAATTATTTTTTTATATTATCCAAAGTTTTAGAGTGGTTCATCGATAACTTTAAAAAATTTTCATCTGCTTCGGTCCGATTACTCCTATTTTATTTTTAACTCTTCATGATACTTTAAAGTTCTTTTCTTTGTTTTCTAACATTTTAAAATAAAAAAATTTCTCCTAATTTAAAGAAAGTAATTTTTCATGTCAGGCAATTCATTCGGAACTCTTTTTAAAATTTCCACATGGGGCGAATCGCACGGCGAGGGTGTTGGTGTGGTAGTTGATGGCTGTCCTGCGGGGCTTTCTCTAAAAGAAGCCGACATCCAAAAAGAAATTAACCGCAGAAAGACCGGTCAAAGTAAAGTAACCACGACGCGAAAAGAAACTGACCTCATACATATTCTTTCCGGTATCTTCAAGGGTAAAACAACAGGAACTCCCATCGCGTTGTGGGTTAAAAATCAGGATGCTGATTCTTCAAAATATGAAGAAATTAAGAATATGTTTCGACCTGGCCACGCAGACTTTACTTATTTGATGAAATATGGGTTTCGTGATTATCGTGGCGGCGGGCGCTCCAGTGCTCGTGAAACAGTAGGTCGGGTTGCCGCTGGGGCAATTGCAAAAAAACTCCTTGCCCGCAAACGAATAAAAATAATTGGCTACACCAAACAAATTGGTCCCCACATTGCTCAGAAGATAGATTTTAAGCAAATAGAAAAAAATATCGTACGGTGTCCGGACAAAATAATGGCCCAAAAAATGGTTGATCACGTGCTCGTCGCCCGAAAAAAAGGTGATTCCGTTGGAGGGGTGGTGGAGCTTATAGTAAAGGGTGTACCAGCAGGACTAGGGGAACCAGTATTTGACCGATTGGATGCCGATCTTGCTAAAGCCATGATGAGTATTCCCGCAGTCAAAGGAATTGAAGTTGGCGTCGGTTTCGACGCTGCAACAATGTACGGTTCGGAATGTAACGACCCTTACACAGCTAAACGAAAAAGAATAACTACCAAAACGAACCACGCTGGTGGCATTCACGGCGGAATTTCTAACGGATCAGACATTATTCTTCGATTGGTCGTAAAACCAACCTCTTCTATTAACAAAATACAAGATACTGTAACAATCAATGGAGAAAAAACTAAAATCCGAGTCGAGGGACGTCACGACCCATGCGTTTCTCCACGTGCCGTTCCCATCGCGGAAGCTATGGTAGCATTAACTTTGGTCGACCATATGATGCGAAATCAGTTTTCCAAGCTTAAATAATTCTTTTTTCTGAAAATAAACCAAGACAACCTGATTTTTTCCAATAAGAAAGGGCATTTGTGTAATGCGAGTTGGCTTTATACAGAATAACCCTGTATTCGGCAAAATTGGATACAACTTATCAA
>JAPYPK010000045.1 GCA_029937655.1 Nitrospinaceae bacterium | reverse complement strand
TTGCTTGCCTCTGTTTTAACCCCTCCTGATATTATTACCCAGGTTTTGCTTGGTTTTCCTTTATACGGACTTTATGAGTTTGGAGTTATTATTTCATCTTGGTTTGAAGATCCCAAGCAACGAGAATTAATCTTAAGACGAATGGAAGCTGAGAAACAGGCACGTAAAAATGCTAAACAGGGAAAGACGTCTCCAAAAACAAAAAATAAAGTCATGGTTAAAAAAATTATTGTTAAAGAATAAGCTGACAAAAATTAAAACAAGAAACCTAGAAAAGTGTTTAATCTTGGGAAAATAGTTTTGATCATGATTTCCCCCACAGCACAACTTACATGAAAAATGATGGAAGCATAGATTGTTTTCGTTGTTTTAAACAGGAAACTGGTTGTGAATCCTAATCCAAAAGAACCTAAACTTAATTTATACCCAGCTAAAGAATAAATAATTCCTGAAGCATATATTGCAAGGATTGGGCTGGTTTTTTTATGTATTGATTGATATATAATCCCAGTAAAAAATATTTGCTCTATTAAAGGAATCACTAAAACCAAACCTGCGTATTCAATGATAGAATTCTTTTCTGATGAAATAGTGAGGTTCGGTTGATTTTTGAACAAATCGTGATTGGCCATACCCGTTGAGTCTATACATAAATCTAATAGAAATAGGCTGAAAACTAAGACTCCTCCAGACGCACTTCCTATAAACAAACTCCTTTTTAAACCTTTTACAGAAAAACCTAATTCCTTGAGATTTGATCTGTGTAACGCGAACAAAATAATCAAGAAAAAATAGATGCTATCGGTATACTTAAGCGGCCATGGGTTCGTGTGGAAAAAAATGTTTTTCCCTGGAAGGACAAGCAAGTGGTAAACACTTAAGGTGACTATTGTGGCGCGAACCGACCATGTAGCGCAGCAACTATTGCCGTTTGTATGCAATATTAATAGTCTCTAAAAAGATGTGGTGCCCTTAAAGCTAAGGTTCTTTGGTCGTTGAAAACTGTTCTTTCCCGGACATGTGTCCGATTGAAAGTTTTGTTTTTACTCCACTAAGATGTTCATTGGTTATAGTTAGTTCTGGATAAATACCGCCACTGATATGCATTAGTCTTTTATGGGCTAATGATTCATTGATAGCTCGGTCTGACGATTTAATTTCGTTCTTGATTATGTTTGACTGTATATAGAACCCGCCAAATATCAGGGCGGATAATAGACAAGATTCAATAAATATATTTTTCCACATTTTAGAATTAACGACAGTTGAATAAATTAATTAGTGTTATTATATCTTTTTTAACCTCACAAAAACTAGTTAATTGAGGATGATGAAATCGCCGTGGTTGACAAGAATAAGGGATTTATTTATTATCAGACAGTAATTTTCTCCCTTGCACCTTGGATTTGTCCCATTATTTAGTTTTTAACTTTTGTGTTTCTTCCCCAAAAAAAAGTTTCTCCTGACCGGTGTTTTGTGAGCCAATACCGCACCACTTATTAATATTGATTAGTAAATATTTTTTATGGATTTAATTTCAATAGCTTCTGACCACGGTGGTTTTTCCCTTAAGGTTGATATCGTTTCATTTCTTAATGAATTAGGCTATGAGGTAAAAGACATGGGACCTAAAAACCAAAACCCGGTGGATTACCCAGATTATGGTATTCGAATCGCTCAAGTTGTGACCCAAAATACTGGTTCTCGAGGAATTCTTATTTGTGGCACAGGGATTGGTATGTCCATAGTTGTTAACCGTTTTCCTGGTATCAGGGGAACGTTATGTTCAGACTTATACACAGCAAAATTATGCCGCAAACATAACGATTCAAATATTCTAATTATGGGTGGACGTGTTGTCGGTCATGGTTTAGCTAGAGAAATAGTAAGTGTTTGGCTCAACACACCTTTTGAAGGCGGACGTCACCAGAAACGTCTTGATAAAATTAACCAATTAGATAAATCCAATAAAATATAAGGAGAAAGTTATTGTGCTAGAGGAATTCGATCCTGAAATATCAGATGCTGTCAAAGGTGAGCTTGAGCGAGAGGCTTATACCCTTGAAATGATCGCCTCAGAAAATTTTGTAAGTAAAGCGGTAATGGAGGCGTTGGGATCTGTTCTAACTAATAAATATGCTGAAGGATATCCTGGGAAGCGTTACTATGGCGGTTGTGAGCATGTGGATATCGCCGAAAACCTAGCCATAGAACGTGCAAAAAAGCTGTTTAATGCAGAGCACGCCAATGTTCAACCACATTCGGGCTCACAAGCTAATATGGCGGTTTACCATACATTACTTCAACCAGGAGACACCATTTTAGGCATGAATTTGTCCCATGGTGGTCACTTGACCCATGGTTGCCCAGTTAATTTTTCTGGGTATACGTATCAAGTTGTTCCGTATGGTGTGCACCAAGACACTGGGTTGATAGATTATGAACAGGTATTAGAGCTTGCGAAAAAACATAAACCAAAGTTAATTATTGTTGGTGGTAGTGCCTATTCAAGAATTATTGATGCTTTAAAATTTCGAGAAATAGCAGATGAGGTTGGCGCTAAAATTATGACTGATATTGCGCATCCAGCAGGCTTAGTTGCTGCCGGACTATATCCCTCTCCGATTCCTTATTCAGAATTCGTGACGACTACCACCCACAAAACCCTGCGTGGCCCACGTGGTGGTATGATTTTATGCAAAGAAAAATACGCTAAGGATGTAAATAAAAAAATTTTCCCTGGTATTCAGGGGGGGCCTCTCATGCATGTGATTGCTGCTAAAGCAGTCGCCTTCAAAGAAGCTCTCGAAAGTGACTTTATATCCTACCAAAAACAAGTTGTTTCAAATGCGAAATGTTTGTCAGGATCCTTAGCTTCCGCTGGATTTAAAATAGTGAGTGGTGGTACTGACACTCACTTAATATTAGTAGACTTATCTAATAAAAATATTACAGGAAAAGCTGCTGAAGAAGCTCTTGATTTAGCAGGGATAACTGTTAACAAAAATACCGTTCCTTTTGAAACGAGAAGCCCGTTTGTTACCTCTGGAATTCGTATAGGAACACCTGCGCTTACTACACGGGGTATGAAAAACAGGGAAATGGATATGATTGCTGATATGATTGTTCAAACTCTAGACCATATAGATGAACCTTCATTCCATAATAAAACTCGAGCAAATATTAGAGGGTTTTGCGAACAGTTTCCACTTTACGCAGAACTTACTAATAAAGATTAGTTAAAAATGAAATGTCCTTCCTGCGCAAACCTTGAAAATCGAGTTATTGATTCTCGTTTAAACAAAGAGGGTAATAGTACACGCAGGCGGCGTGAATGCCTTAGCTGTAACGAGCGTTTTACAACCTATGAACGTGTTGAAAAAACCCTCCCCTTTATTATTAAGAAAGACGGTCGTAGGGAAGAATTTGATCGCGAAAAAATATTGTCAGGGATTAAGAAAGCCTGCCAAAAAAGACCGGTTAGTATCAAACAAATGGAAATGCTAGTAGATAATGTTGAGCAATACTGTCAGGATTTAGGAGATAAAGAAATTTCGGCAGTTATCGCTGGAGAAAAAATAATAAAAGAACTCTACAACCTAGATGATGTGGCTTATGTTAGATTCGCCTCTGTATATAGGTCATTTAAAGACGTAAATGAATTCATGGTAGAGCTTAAGGATATACTTAAAAACAAAGAAAATGAAAAATAAATAGCATCTTAAAAAGAGCTCAAAGTCTTCGTGTAAACACCGTAAAATATCAACTTTCAATTCCACTCCTGGCCATCCTTTTAGGGCTTGTTGAATCCATTAATACAAAATGTTACGATGATTTCATCGTATCTAAATTTTTGTAGCATCACCGTGACAGGGCCATTTTGTATCACTAGGGTCCCATTTTATGGCAAATATTACATTTAATACTACTCTGCTTATCTATCTCCTTACGATGCTTGGGCACACATTCTACTTGGTTAACCGAAAGCCTTTAGTAAAATCAGTTTCTTTTTTTTCTCTTGGGTTGGGACTATTTTTTCACACAATCACGATATGTCTCCGTTCAATGGAAACAGGCCACGGTCCATATACAACGGGCTTTGAAATCACGTCATTTTTTGCATGGGTTATAGTTGTTATTTTTTTTATTACTGAATGGAAATACAAGATAAAAGACTTAGGTGCTTTTGTTATTCCGATTGTGTTTTTAATTTTTTTATATTCAGCATTTCAATCGCGAGAATATTCGTTAATAGACGAATCAGCAACTATGTTCTGGTTAACGATGCATCGCACGCTATCCATTATTGGCTATGCAGCATTCGCAATCGCGTTTGGTGCCGCTGTAATGTATCTTATTCAGGAAAACCAAGTGAAAAATAAAAAACTTGGTGTTATGTACTTTAGAATGCCATCACTTGAAGTTCTAGATAATTTGAATTGCAAAGTCATTGCTATTGGGTTTCCTCTATTCACTCTCGGCTTTATGACTGGATCTATCTGGAATGTCAAAACAGATGAATCATTATTTTCATGGGATATAATGAGAACCTGGCCTCTTATAGCTGTTTGGTTGATTTATTGCTGTGTTTTTTTTGGAAGGCTTCTAGTAGGATGGCGCGGTAAAAAAGCTGCTCAAGGTGCTATTCTTGGGTTTGTCGCTATAATTTTTTCTTATTTCTTCCACGTGGTGTAGCAATGGCTGAAGTAAACCTTATACTTGTTGGCGTGAATCATAAGACAACTCCCGTTGAGATTCGTGAGAAACTTGCTTTCACAAAAGGTAAGATTGAGGAATCTGTTGATCACCTTTTTAATTTTCCTGACATAATAGAACATACCATATTATCTACTTGTAACCGGGTTGAAATTTACGCGCGAGCAAATTGTCAAGACTCTGCAATTAAATCCATCAAGCAATTTATCTGCGACTTCCATGGTTTATCATTACTTGAACTAGAAGATCACTTTTATAGCTACAGAAACAAAGAAGCGGTAGAGCACTTGTTTCGTGTTTCTTCTTCCTTGGATTCAATGATATTAGGCGAAGCCCAAATTCTTGGTCAAGTAAAAGAAGCATATAGTTTGGCAAGAGATCTCAGGTCTACAGGACTTGTTCTAAACCAACTCTTCGAAAAAGCATTTAGTATTGCTAAAAAAGTGCGTGAGGAAACAGGTATTGCCGAACGAAGTGTATCTATTAGTTCAGCAGCTGTAGAACTTGCGCAGAAAATATTTGATGATTTAGAAAACCACACAGTGATGCTAGTTGGGACTGGAGAAATGGCGGAACTTGCAGCAAAGCATTTGATCTCATATGGAGTTAAGACTGTTTATGTTACGAGTAGAACCTATGAGCGTGCAGCTAATTTAGCCAGAACGCTCAATGGATCCGCCTTAGATTTTGAGGCTTTTAAAAATGAACTGCATCGTGCTGATATAGTCATCACCTCTACTTCAGCACCAAATTTCATCATTAAAAAAGAAATTGTTGAAAAAGCAATTCACGAGCGAAAAAACAAACCTATCTTTTTTATCGATATTGCGGTTCCGCGAGATATAGAGCCTGATGTGAACGATTTAGAAAATGTATACTTATACGATATTGATGATCTACATGTAGTGGTATCTGCAAATATTAAGGAGAGAGAAAAAGAGGCCGAAAATGCTATGAATTTTATCAGTCAGGAGGTTACTAAGTTTAATAATTGGGTTGGCGCTCTGGATGCTGTCCCTACAATAGTTGAAATTCGTAAAAAGGCAGAAAATATTCGCAAACAAGAGATAGAAAAAACCTTAAAGAAAATTTCTCACCTCTCAGAAAATGACAAACAACTACTTCGCCAAATGAGTAGTTCAATGGTTAATAAAATATTACATAAACCCACCATAAAATTAAAACAAAAAACCCAATCTGAAGATGGCCATGTATACCTTAAGGCTATTCGGCACCTTTTTCATCTAGATGATTAAATGAAAGTTCACAAAATTGTTATAGGAAGCAGAGGAAGTCAATTAGCACTCTGGCAAGCAAACTGGGTTAAAGCCGAATTAGAACGTTTACACTCTAATGTAGATATTAATATCCGTGTTATTACAACTAGCGGAGATAAAATTCAGGATGTTCCACTGGCAAAAATAGGAGGAAAGGGTTTATTCGTTAAAGAAATTGAAGAAGCACTGTTGGCTAAAGAAGTTGATCTTGCAGTTCACAGTATGAAGGATGTTCCCATGGAGCTTCCAGCAGAGTTAGTGGTTTCGGTTATTACTAAACGTGAATCCCCGTTGGATGCGTTGATTTCAAAAAATGGTGAGAGATTAGTTAATCTTCCACAGGGGGCAACTATTGGAACGAGTAGTCTACGGCGATCATCACAGTTGTTAAAATATAGAGTCGACTTTAAAATACATCCTCTTAGAGGTAACGTAGATACTAGGCTTAGAAAAGTAAAAACAGGCAATTATGACGCAATCATATTAGCATCAGCGGGGCTAAATAGATTAGGTTGGACTAGTCATATAACTGAAGAGATATCCGAAGAAATTTTGTTGCCGGCGATGGGGCAGGGTGCCCTGGGGATAGAAACTCGTCTTGATGATACCAAGACCTATGATTTTATATCGACTTTAAATCATAAACAGACAAATTATGCAGTTACAGCTGAGAGAGCATTGGTTGGTAGGTTAGATGGCGGATGTCAAGTGCCGATCGGTGCATATGCTAAAATTGAGAATAACTTAATTTCACTTAAGGGACTAGTTGCCAGCCTAGATGGAGAAACTATCTATACGTCAGAAAATACTGGACCTGTTGATGATGCTATTAATATTGGTCAAGAACTTGGGTCCAGACTTTTAAAAATGGGGGCCAATGAGATCCTGGAAAAATTAATCTAACCATGAAAATAATTCCTGGGAATAAAGTGCCTAGTAAAGAGCAAATAGACAATCTCATTACAATTGGGCTCGACGAGGATATTGGTTTAGGCGATATTACTACTCGGTCAATTGTGTCATCTGATGCTATTTATGTGGCTGAAATTATGACACGAGAAAATATTATTTTATGTGGATTGTATATATTTAAATCCGTTTTTTCCCAATTAGATCCTGATGCTAGTTTTTTAGATGATTGCTTTAGTGATGGTGACTACATAAAGAGTAACACTAAAATTTTAGGCATCAAGGCTAATGGGGTAGCTCTCTTAGAAGGGGAAAGAGTCGCTCTAAATATTCTTCAGCGACTTAGCGGTATCGCTTCTTTAACAAATCAATACGCTAAAAAAGCCGACCCAATTCAGATATTGGATACACGGAAAACAACCCCTGGACTTCGTTCATTTGAAAAATATGCTGTTTCATGCGGGGGGGGGAAGAATCATCGTTTTGGACTGTATGATGCAATTCTTATAAAAGATAACCACATCAAGGCTTCAGGTGGAATTATTCATGCCGTAAACAAAGTAAAAGAAAGTCATAATAATTCTATTCAAATCGAAGTTGAAACTACTACGATTGCTGAGGTGAGGGAGGCTATTGAAGCTAAGAGTGATATTATTATGCTCGATAACATGTCCATAGAAAATATAAAAAAAGCAGTTCATATAATTGATGGCAGGGCGCGCACAGAGGTTTCAGGTTCTATATCGATTGACCAATTGAGCATGCTTTCTAAAGTAAATATTGACTATATTTCCATTGGAGCACTTACTCATTCACCAAAGGCTTCCGATATCAGCATGAATTTTCTATAATAAACATATAATTCGAATTTACTATGCCTTGTAAGGACACAACAGCAGAAATCACAGTACATCTTGATAAAAATGACTGCCTGATTGATTTTACATTTTCTAAAATCTCTTGCAACAAAGGAATTGGTGGCGGTACTGGATTTCTTGAATACTGTAGAGGAAAGCCTGCGGAAGAACTATTACGTTTGGAAATCAATAAACTGCTTGATTTTTTTTGCCTTGAATCTGACGAAGATCAGTTTCTTTTACATATGGAATTGGAGGCTTTACATGCAGCTATCGCACAATTACTAGGTATTTCAATTGATAACAAAAGATATCAAATAGCTTCAATTAGTTATGATGAAAGTGGTACAACCATTAATCAAATGATGTCTCCCCTTAAGGAAATGCCTAAAATTGTTTCATGCATCAAGCGTGATAAAAATCCGTCAAAACAAACTAGTCTTGATAAAGTCTAACAGGTCTTAAGTATCCTTGAGAAAAATCCTGGTCAAACTGTTGGGAAATACCACTGGAATATGAGAAGTAAAATGCCGCTTGTTGATCAAATGGCATACACCAAGAACCATTTCCACCACCTGGCTCAAAAACCGGATCAATATGGAGTTCCTGGTTGGAACGTCCTAGAATCGTATTGTCTACAAGAAACAACTTTTCTATTTCATCTTTTTCTGGGATACGCCAATCATGAAAACCCAAGAAGTCTTTTTTGTTGATTTCATCCACCCAACTTATGGCCTCTTGAAAGGTCAACCAGTCTTGATAGATTTGAAATGAATCTTTCTGACACCAACGCAATCCTGTATCATTATCGGTAATCGTTCCATCTTGGCTATCCAAAAACCTATTCTTAGGACTTTCTGATTTTTTATTCTCCACTACTACCTCGAAACATTAAATTATTTATAACGACCAACTAATCGGTTATATTATCTTATCTCATAATATTTGTGAAGAGTTGTAATTCTATTAAAATTTAAAAATCTAATATGCTAATTAAAAAAAATTATAACTACTCTCTAATTTTATTTCTAACTATTTTCTTGTTCCCAGGCATAATCGGTGCTAGTGATTGCGGAGACTCAATCAAGCCACTCTCTTATTTTGATGAGGTCTCCCGATATTCCTTATTCTTATGCTTTGGATTGTTTATAATTGGTATTATCATTGATAAAAAGCCTTGGAAAGTCACAGCACTATCACTGTCTATCCTGCCATTAGCTGTGTGGGGGTACGTACAGTTTATGGTCGATTTTAATGACCTCAAAAAAAATGTTTTTGCTTACAATGCTCTTGCAGAGGCAACACTTGCCAATATTGCTGAAGCACAGGACCGGTATAAATCGGAGCAGGGTGTATTCCTAAAAGATTTGCAAGACCTCTATTCGCATGTTGCTGGGTCGCATGGTATAAATCCGTGTGTTCGAATTCTTAAAATTAATGCTGGCTTTAGTCAATGGGTTGCTGAGGCAAAACATGTGTCAAGCCCTGACACTATAAAGTGGGACAGTAGTTCTGGAAGTTCGCTAAAGAAAGGATAATCAACTTTAGTTTCGCAGAGTTGGCTTTACAGACTTCGCTCTATTCTCAGGGGCGCTCCACATTTTTTCAGGAAACACATAGATATAACCAAGTGATCAGTTATGAATGAAAACAATCTAGATCAAAGTGAATTAAATAGAGAGATGATCCTTAATCTATTTTACACAACCAACGGCAATTTAGATGAGATTAACCAAACTATAGATAAAAAACTTAAAATAAGTGGATTTCGAAAAATCACTCTTTTTGAAGAGTTTGTGAAAAATCGACTATCTGTAAATCCCCATATTTTACAAATGCCTAAAATGGAAGTATCAGCCATCGAATGTATTTACTTGTGTCAGTATACAGCGATAAAGGATATTGAGGTGTTAGATCTGCGAAAAAATTTTATTGGCGATGAGGGAGTTGAGGCAATAGCCCTATCGCCTTTATTAAGTAAACTACGTAATTTGGATTTGCGAAATAATGGAATTACTAGGTTGGGAGTCAAAATACTCGCAGAGTCAAAAGTATTAAAATGTATAGAAAAAGTTGATTTGAGATTGAATAAATTAGGAAAACGCTGGGAGGGAAAATTCAACGAAGCAGGAAACTTCAAGAACTTAAATCAGATTAAAACAATTTAATTTTTCATAAAAGAATCATATTCTTGTTTTCTTTTACTTTCTGAACAATTTTATCTGCCAATTCAGATGATTTTATCTGGTAAGAACCATCAGCTAGAATCTCACGGTATTTTTTCACTAGGTCATATCGAACATCAGAAACTATACCTTTCTTATTTTTTGAAGATTTTCCTTTGTATGTTTCGGACAACGAAATCCGATCAGCCTTAGTTTCATTCCTACTACCGCTGTCAGCACTTTTGACTGACTTTGAAGTTAACTTTTGGCTTGTAGAATTTATTTCATTTATTTTTAGAACTATGTTTAGTTTGTTCATTGCTATGCCTTTATGATGGTAGAAGTTGTATTACACCCTGTGGAAACAAGTTTGCCTGCCCAACCATTGAAGAAGATGTTTGGACTAAGATCTGTTGTTTAGTTAAGTGAGCGAATTCTGATGCCATGTCAGCGTCACTTATTGTTGAACCAGCTGCAGTTAAATTTTCTGCAGTCGTAAGTATATTATTTAAAGACCTTTCAAGTATATTTTGCGTAGAACCCAGTCGTCCTCTAATTGTATTTAAGTTAGTTATAGTTTTATCTATCTGTTCATTTGCTTTCACTGCACCATCCTGGGTTGCAATAGAAAGAGAGTTCAATTTTAAACTTAATGCTGTTAGTGATGTAAGGTTAACAGTCCTGTTTATATTAATATTGTTGTCCGCTTTAGAGTCCAATCCAAACTGAAGTGATATATGATCTGATGCTTTCGATGACAAGGTGCCATCTAATAATTTAATTCCATTAAACTCGGTGGTCTTTGAAATTCTATTCAACTCAGTCCTCATTGCATTAAACTCAAGATTAGTTGATTGACGCTCGGTTGCGCCAATGGTACCAGTTGAGGCTTGTTGAGATAATTCTCTCATTCGAATAAGAATAGAAACTTCTTCGTTGATAGCTCCATCTCCTACTTTGAGGAGAGATATACCTTCATTCAGGTTACGCACTCCTTGTCTCAAAGTCCTAACATCAGACTTTAGGGCTTCGGAGGTCATCAGGCCGGCAGTGTCATCTGAGGTTTTTAGAATTCTCTTCCCAGAAGATATCCGAGAAAATACCTGGCTAAGTTTATTACTGTTTTCGCCTAATAAACGTTGGGCAGAATATGAAGCAAGATTATTGAAAATTCGTAGAGCCAAAGTTCTGATTCCTCCATGAAACAGAAAAACGGTTGTTGAGTTCACATTATTTTTATAGTCCTAAGTTGAGAACATATTTAATGTGAGAATATGCGGATTAGTCTCCATACTCCCCCGCAACTGTTCAATACGGCAAATATTCACATTACTTGAGCGCTAATCCTGTTAAAAAATATTTTTTTCACTTTAAACCGGTAAACCTTTATTCTGTAGTGTCTTAAAATTAACCATCACACGCATTAATATTCTAGATAGAGAATGAGATACCGCATTATAATGCCATACGCCAACAAACTACTTAAAAGGGAGATCCATGACTAAAATACTGAATGTTGATGGAATTACTTGCGAGCATTGCGTTGATAC
>JAPYPK010000044.1 GCA_029937655.1 Nitrospinaceae bacterium | reverse complement strand
AAACACAGTAGTTTTAAGCGTGAATGGGTTTTAGAGCACAACGAACTGTTAGATGCTTTTAGCGAACTACGTATTTTGTACTATAGGGAAGTTGATATTAATAATAAAGCCTTCGCTTCTCTGATAGCGCTCAAAAATAAATGAATCATAAAACAAAAATAAATTATTTTTCGCACGCGGGATTTATATGTTTTTTTCTCTGCTCTACCTTATTTATTGGTTGCTCGGCACCAGAGAAGCGTTTTAAAAAAGAACGATTGACTCTTGTCTATCGCCAGCAATCATCATTTGACGCAGAAATCAAAAAACTTCGCCTTGAGCACCCCATTAAAATATCAGCGGAACAGACAACAAACCACTTGCTGTCCCTACATTACGAAGAATTATCTTTACTTGGCAAAAAAAAATATATTTTTTCTTCGAATGACGTTCTTGAAATAGCCTCTTTAATCACGAAAGCATTGAATCGTATAAAACCTAACAAAATTTTGCATTATGAGATTGAGACGTCAAGCGGAAAAACGAAGGGAACCATTTTCCGAGTAAAAAGGAATATTAACTGGCGGTTTGAGACCATAAACGGTATAAATTTCTCGAACACTGGCTTTTCCGGGTTCAAAGGCTCTAGCTGGCAACTATTACCTAAGAATGGCCAACTCTTTCATAAAGAACATACCGTATTAGGCAACGATCAAAAGAAAAATTGGATCATAGCCAACTTAGATTTACCAGTGCAATCAAAACGTGGTCTAAACTTAGGGCTTCTTAAAAAAATATCAAAGAAATCACCCGCCCCTCAGAGTCCGAAGCAAAAACTGCCTACCAATTTACCAATTAGTGAAAAAGGGGAATTTGAAAAACGCTTGCAGTTCTTGAAGAGCCTCCGCGATAAAAAACTAATTGACGACGATGAGTATAAAAATAAAAAAATAGAATTGCTGAGTCAGTTTCCTTAAAGAACTAACTTTTCTAACATCCAAGAGTTGGCTTTTTACCTAGCTTGTTTTACAAAATTTTCTAAGATTTCATCCACTTTATCCATAAAGTTATTACGTTCTTGATTGTTGGTGTCGATTTTTCGCTTAGTCTTTACTACATCAGCATCCGGCAAATCCTCTCGTCTAACCTCATCTTCAAGGTGCCATAGTTTAATGTTGCTCATTGCTAATTTGCTCACCGCTTCCCCTAAGTGATTTACATCTTCCGCTGAGGTAACGTTAAGGTTTTTATAAAGTTTGACCTTTTCATCGCGAATTCTAACTTCACCAGCAAGTGCGGAACTTAGGAAAACATCGATTTCCTCTAGCAACTCTTTTCGTTGACGATCAACTAACTCCATCTTGTCCATTAGTTCTTGCTTTTGAAGATCAGATGCATCTCTAGCTTGAGCAGCTTCATCTAAGTGCCAGTAACGCAAGTTTTTAATAGAGAGCTTATCTATAAGACTTCCTAAAGTTTCTGCCATAGGTCAAGTTCCATGAATTTAAAATGTTAGTTGATAAATGAAAAAAGTTGCTACGCAACAAAATGAATGCCACCTGTTCTATATCGAGTCAAATTATCACATTAGATAGGCTACCTTCAACCACTTTCAGTCCTTAAATAAGGCGACAACAAAGTTAACGTTTTCGAAGAAGCGATATTCCATCCCTTATCGTAAGCATAACTTTCTCGACACGGTGATCGTGCATGACTCTTTGATTAAACTTGTGAATAGCATGATCAGATGGCTCTTTGGGGCTCAACACTCTTCCACTCCATAAAACATTATCAACCACAATCAGCCCACCTGGCCTCATAATCGGAAGCAAGGCCTCGTAATAATTTAAGTAATTTTCCTTGTCCGCGTCAATAAAAGCCATGTCGAAAGAACCAGAAAGTTTTTTTAAGTTGTCCAATGCCGGACCTTCTTTTAAAATAATCTTTTTCCCGTGCAAACTTTTATCAAAAAACTGTTTTGCAAATTTAATTGCAACAGGGTCCACTTCACAGGTGATAAGGTAGCCATCTTCTGGGAGAGCTTCCGCCATAGAAATAGCGCTAGACCCACCAAAGGTACCTACCTCAACGATACGCCTTGCCCCTACAAGCCCTGCCAGCATCTTAAGTAATCGCCCCTCAATACGACCAGTAAGCATCTGTGGAATTTCTAATTGGTCATACGTATCTAACTCCAGTTGCCATAAAAGATCATCTTCAATCTGTGTATGATCGTAAGCATAATTTTCTATATCTTCATTAACAAAATTCATATCTATCCCCTATAAAGTCTCGTTCAATAGGTAACAACTTTTTCATCTTGTACCCGCCAAGCATACCAAGTCCCTACTGTTTCAAGTGGATTCCATTTTCTTCCAAGAGCGCGCATTCGTTTGATAGTGGGTATTTGGCGCATACGATATAATTTTTTAAGCGCTAACTGTAACCCCAAGTCTCCAATTGGCAATACATTCGGCCGATTGAGTGAGAATATCAGGAACATCTCAGCTGTCCACCTCCCAATCCCATGAACTTCTGTCAGTTGACGAATCACTTCGTCATTGTCCATATGGTGTAGGCGATGCGGGCGAAGTATTTTTTCATGAAAATGCAAACTCAAATCCTTCAAATACGCCACTTTTTGCTTTGACAAACCCACTTTTCGTAAATCAATTTCTGGCAACTTCATTACTGCCTGAGGAGTTGGAGAACATCCATTAAAAAGCTTGTTAAAGCGGATTGTAATAGCACCAGCTGCAGCAACTGAAATCTGCTGACCAATGATCGCATTACACAGCACTATAAAATAATTTCGGTTACGTTTAAGTTTTATGGGGCCGAATTTGCGAATTAGTTGAGCCATCACTACATCATTTTTATCAAAATGCAGAAGAATCTCTTTTCGACTCGGGATTATGCGGTCTTCGCTGTTCATGATCTAATGCTCTATTCAGTTAACTTGCAAAGCCCGTAAACATTTCAAATAGGGTGAACATCTAATAACCTCCACTGCTTCATCACTAATATTATTACCATATAGATCGAGGGTAATAAGTTTAGGGAATGACTTAGTTTCCGCAAGCACTTGAGCAGACTTATCACCCAAACCATTTTGAGCTAAAGATAAAGCCGTAAGGTTTGGCCATGACCCGCCATTGCATAACTGCGCTAGCCCATCATTCCCTAGTTGCGTTCGCCCCAAATACAATTCCTTTACACTTTGAAAGGCACATGAACTCGCTAAAGCTTTTGCCCCTTCAACCCCAAGTGGATTTTGTTTAAGGTAGAGAATTTCAAGAGAGGTTATGGTCTGCGATTGAGCTAAATCAACCACACCCCTCGAACCTAGAAAATTGTTATGAATGAATAAGCGCTTTAATTGAACCAAAGTCTTGGAGCTAGCTAATGAGCTAAGCGCGCGATCGGTAAGTTTATTCCCCGCTAAAGAGAGTACTCTAAGACTGCTCAACCCTTCCGCGTTAGATAAAAGCTCTACCCCTCTATCACCAAATTCGTTTCTATCCAACCATAATTCCCTTACCGTCTTGAGTCGCGGGTATTCCATAAGATCCTCTAATTCTTCAATATTAACGTCTTTATCATCAAGCTGAAGTTTGAATTGAGGTTCTACTTTATCCCCAGCTCGTGAATAGTTTTCCATTTCACCTCCTTCCAATGGATTTTCGTTGTCCATTTCAAGGGGAAGTAAAAACATACTATTATCTAAAAGACTTTCAAATAAAGGGCTTATCATTTCAGATCCATCTTTTCTTTTTAAAACGAGTGATTATTTTCAGCGCTATCTGACGTGGTTCAAGGTGAGTGGTCTCAAAAGTACAATCTGCTGCAGCACGGTATTGAGGGTCACGTTCTATTAAAACTTTTTGTTGTTCTTCTCTAAAGCTTAGCTTCCCTTCAAGTGGAGGGCGGTTCGAGTCTCGACTTATGCGCTGAATAATTTTTTCTAAACTTGACGTCAAAAGAACGAGTTTACCATTTCGCCTTAGATCTGTAACGTTATGCTCATCCATTACTACTCCACCGCCGCAATCAATAATCGAATTTCTAACTTCTGATGAAATCCGATGAACCACTCCACGCTCAATCTCACGAAACCTAACCCAACCTTCTTGTTCAACTATTTCACGAATCGATTTGCCGGCTTGCTGTGTAATTTCTTCATCAAGGCTATAACCTCTACAGTGAAGAATATCTGTCAAACTTTTTGATATGACGGACTTCCCTGTACCTCGGTAGCCTATCAAAACGATATTCATGCAATTAGTTTACCCTATTCAAAATTAACAATAAATTTTACACGGCCAAATTATTTATATATATCAATAAGCTTGAAGATTAAAGTACTTCGGGACATGATGCAAACGAAACTCTCCATGAAAATATCAAACACTTAAAGTCAGTTGTTTTTTTCCATTATGTTACAATTACAAAGTACTTCACGGTAAGCTCCACAAGCTTGGTCTAGGGTGTTTAACCTTTAAATAAAAGGATTTTTATTGTGAATAAAAATATTTTTTTTCCTCTTTTAGTGCTTGGGTTTTGCATGACTTTTTATTCTTTGTCCTGGGCAGACGATGACGCTCAAACAGCTAAAATTCGATCAGCGTGCGATAACGAAAGCAACTCTTCTGCCTGTTTCAAAATGGGAGAAAGATACCGGGTCGTTGAACAGGATAATAAAACAGCACTGGAATTTTTCAGAAAAGCCTGTAATGCTGACTATATGACAGGGTGTACGCATGGCGGAATTCTTTTATTCATGTCAGGCAAACATAGCAGCGCGCAATGGAAAGAAGCTAAAAAGATGTTTCAAAAAGCCTGTGATGCCGGAGAGGACCCCTCTTGCTATAATTTAGGAACACTCAGCTACAAGGAAGGTAGACAGAAAAGAGCCATCAAATACTACAAAAAGGCGTGTGAAATGGGTAACCAAGGTGGGTGTGCCAAGGAACAAAGATTAAAACGATGAAAAAGGTTGAAAAGCTTAAAAACTGGGAAGAGCTTGTCAACGACGGGGAACAATATGGGGATCCCACAAGCAAACTAACTAAAGACCAAAAAGCAATCTTTGAGAACATCAAGGATCAAAAAATCCTGAAACTTCAGGATGCCTACGTATTTATTAAAAGAGATGAGGTTACAAGAGAACACGGCATCCACCTTGCCACCCTACTATCTGATTTTGAACCCTTAAGTTCTGTCCACACGATTATTATCACCCACAACAACTTGGGACCCGAAGGCATAAAAATTATCGCGGGATCAAGCACTCTACCTAAGGTAGGTTATCTTCATCTGGGTTCCAATGATCTGGGAGATGAAGGCGTAGAAGCTCTTTCGTCCTGCGATCTTTTCTCAGAAGTAAAAACACTCAACCTTGAACAAAACGGAATTACCGAACGAGGGGCAAAGGCTTTGGCGGCCTCTTCTGCGTTAACCAAGTTAACCTCTCTAAACTTAGTGGATAACAGGATTGGCGATCAGGGTGCGTTGGCAATCGCAAATTCAGACACTTTATCAAATTTAACCTACCTCCACTTAGGTGGCAATCGGATAAAATCTGAGGAAACAAAAAAAGCCCTCCGCGAATCTAAAAAATTAACCCAATTAAAAACACTCAAGGCTTTCTAAGCAAATATCACAGAGAGACAATCCTAAACTCGACCAAAAAATTCGCAACCCTTTGAGGAAACAATATAACTGCTTATTCTTTATCCCTACTTGTTAAGCAATCAGCGTCATGCTCCTGGATTCGATAACTCTGGATCTTCCGGGCGTAATAGTTCAGGTCGAGAATAGTTAACTAAACCTGGTGTGGTCTCGACACCTTCCTGAAGAATAAGCGTCTTTAATTGTGTCAGAGTTTTGGTTTGGTGAATTGCCTTCGCCCCTTCCGAGCCAAAAGCGTTTCTTCCCATATAAAGATGAGTTAGTCCACTTAACTGAGTTGACATGCCAATGGCTTTAGCACCATCATCTCCAATAGTATTCTGAGACAGGTTCAGAACTTTAAGTTTTTTTAGGTTAGACGTCCCAGCGATGAGACTCGCTCCCGCATCACCAAACTTATTTGCTGCAATATTTAATTCTTCAAGGTTTTCAGCAATCTTACCTCCGATCAGTGAGCGAATCCCCTCCGCGTCGACATAACTACGTTCAAGGTTAAGTTTTTTTAGGCAAGGGAGGGTCTTGGATATGCCTATAGCCATCGCCGTTTTATTGCCAGCTTCCATCCAGCCAATATCAAGTGATTCTAATTGCACAAAGTTTGACGAGTTAACAAAATCTACCAGAGAATCATCAGTTAGTTTGTTGTCAGACAAAATAAGCGATTTAATATTTTTTAACGTAGAGCTTGAAGAGTTGGCCCACTCCTTTATTCCTTCATCTGTTATAAAATTAACCCCAAGCTTTAGTACTTCAAGTTTCAATAACTGATTTGATTCACTTAAAATTTTCAACGCTTCATCACCGATTTGATTGTCTCCTAAATCCAAAACCCGAACCTGATTAACTTGACTGGAGCATGCCAATAAAGTAATTTCATCCGTAGAGTAATATTTACTCGGCAGCCTTAGTATTGTAGATTCATCTTCTAAACTGGTGGTGATAGTTTCTTCAACCTTTGGAGCTAGTTCTTCTAAAGTCGGCCTACTATCATCATATTCCGCGTTACCACCCCTAATAATACCCATTTAAATACTCCTAAAAAAAATATTTCATCTATTTTTCCTCGTAAAACTATAACGACTACCTATCACCCTTGATTTCTTTGATATATGATATGCAATCCCTCAAGAGTTAAAAAAGGATCTATAGTGTCTATAGACTTAGCCTTGGAAGCTATCAAGTCGACTATTCCTCCAGTTGCAACAACACGCGCTTTTTGTTGCAGCTCTTCCTGCATTTTTAAAACCATTCCATCGATCATACTAACGAATCCGTATATTGTTCCTGAATGGATACTTTCAACCGTGGACTTTCCTATAACGTGGTCAGGTTCTGCCATCTCAACGCGGGGCAGTTTGGCAGCGTTTTTAAAAAGAGCGTCTAAAGACAACTGGACGCCGGGGAAAATAGCCCCCCCCAGATACTCACCTTTTTCAGAAACGGCATCAAATGTTGTCGCTGTACCAAAGTCAACGATAATCAGTGGACCACCATATTTCTCATAAGCAGCCACAGAGTTGACAATACGATCAGCACCTACCTCAGCAGGGTTTTTATAAAGTATCGATATCCCCGTCTTAATTCCAGGACCAACAATAAGAGGATCACACGAAAAGTATTTCCTGCTCATCTCCTTTAAAATAGGAATCAGAGGTGGCACCACACAAGCAATGACAATCTCATCTATGATTTCGACTTCTACATCATTAAGCAGGATGAATTCTTTGATTAGCACCCAATACTCATCAGAGGTACGTGTCCATTCAGTTCGAATCCTCCAATGGGTCAAAAGCTTACCCCTAGAAAACAAACCTATAACATTGTTAGAATTACCAACATCAATCGCAAGTAACACAAAACCCCCATTTAATTAACTACTTGTGGCATTAATTTGCCGTTTGTGGTCTTTGTAATTAGGAACATAAGTTTTTCAAATCATTCATCAAATCTTTACAACTTCTGAATAGTCACCCCCTCTTTATTCCAAGCAAACATTATACTTGTAGAGCCTTAAAAATATTAAAAAATATTAAATTTTTAGATAATAGTGGAGTCGCGTAGAGGATCATGAAGAGTTGTGAAATTTCTTAAGTTCCTAATAGTCACACTAGTAAAAGCTGGATACTTATTACTTAAAAACGCAGAATCACACCAAACTAAATAGAGACCTACAATCAAACAAACACGAACCTTTGCACTAGAAAGTTTCTAGGTTATAATTTCTGCTGTAATTTTAAAATTTATAGCAGAAAGTTAGAAAAATTTAATTAGCCTACTCAAATTGAAAGAACCACGATATATGACCGAAGACCAATTCCACATTGAAATGGAAGACATCTCTACATATCCCCTTCAGCGATCGGCTGATTATTCTTTTTGGGAAGAAATTACTTTTAAAGACCTGCAAACAACCATTTTAGCTACGCTTACTGACGAAAAATTAAAAACATTTTTGGGTGTCGTTAGAAATGGAAGTGCATTTAAATTAGGGGAGTATTTTTATAGGATTAACACAAACTGATACGGCGCAACCTACATTCATTAACCGCAGTAATTATTTAATTTAAAAAAAATCTCCAGAAATTATAGATTTAATACTCTAGTAAAAAATATTCATGCCCCATTCTACCTCGAAACACAAGTTTGCCTTTGGCCAACAAGTTCACCATAAGCTATTTGATTATTACGGAGTAATTGTTGCGGTAGACACATGCTACAAGGGTGATGACCAGTGGTATGAAATGGTAGCACGCTCCCGCCCTCCTAAAGAAAAACCTTGGTACCATGTTAAAAAAGCTGATGGGAGTCAAACTTACGTTGCAGAGCGCAATTTAGAAATCAATCCAGTAACAAACAACTAGGTCCAACGAGTACACTAAGTCGATAGTTGTTTTACTCACCAAAAACTCCAGAGTAAAAAACTGCTAGAAAGATTAAAAAACCACCCCATAAATTTCGCGCTAAACTTTGGTTATGCTTAAACGTTTCGAAATCCTTCGAGGACTCCTCGTTTCTATCGAACAATAACCAGTGTTCGAAAATCAACCAAACCGGCGGCAGCAATGCCCAAGCCGCGAAAATAATTTCACGAGGACACGCATTCAAATGGGAACGATAGGTATAAAGTAGACCTACTAGTGCCAGAGTTGGGCCTAAAACTCTCCTGATTTTTGCTTTTCCCCACTTCCCAGTAGCCTTGTTAACGCTAGACATTTTATGTCCCCATTAATTAAACAGGAAAACCCAAGGATTTCGACTGGTGCAAAAGGTTAGATAATTCAATCATACTGATTTCACCTTGCCAACATTAAGTAGTCTTTGAGTTTGTGTTTGATGATAAATTATAGTGAGTACGAACTGTACCGCCAAAAAACATACTAATGGGAAAAGACTACGTTCCATCACCCCAAACAATGACATTAGTACCAAAAAAAATAGTGGCAAGTCAGCTCCGTTCCAACTCCATGCAATCATCAAAGAACTGGCTTTTTGTTGGTAATCTTTTCTCTCGCTAGAAGACATTATATCGCCCTTATAGCCTTCCTTACCAGACCCCACAAATTCACTGAGACTTGTAAAGCAGCCACGAAATAGCAATCGCTGAAGTTGAAGATAGTAAAAATAGACCTTCAAAAGAATTGAAGCATTATCCGAGATTTTTGAGTAGGTATTCAAAATTTCTTGAAAGTTTCCATCAAACCCCTTCTGAATCATAGTTATCATTGTAAGCTTACAATAGTCATAGGCTATTGCCCGCAAGATAGTGATTACACCAAAGAGGGCTAATGCCATATATTCATTATCTAGACCAATCATTATTCCGGCAAGAACAGCCAAATAAATAATATAACCCGCTATGCCATCTAAAAGCCGACCCCAATCGCTAGAACATTTTTTGGCTCGTGCTAACTGGCCATCTACACAATCTAAAATCAATACCACTTCTAGCAAAATGCCTGCTAAAAGAAACCCCTGTAACGTTCCCAAGCTAAAAGTATATGCTGAGACTAGCCCGACAAAAACAGAGGCATAGGTTACTTGGTTGGGAGTAACCCAGGTATCTTTTAAAGCTTTCACAATACTTGCTGCTATAGGATTGTGAAAGTAACGATTTACTGGTTCTATTATTTCTTTAACCGGCGAAACTTGGTCTGACGGTACATTCATCTTTTATAACCAGTTATTCTTCTTACCCCAATCAATAGTTTCTTTTAGACCTTTTGCTAAATTATATTTCGGCTGAAAATCATGTGATTCAAAAAAAGATTTGGGTGATGCAATCCATGATGTTTGACAAATATCAATTACTCTTTGTCGATCAAAAAGTGCTGGTTTGGGACCGAACCAAGCTAAAACTTCAGAAATACTAGAAAGAAACGCGAGTAACACTTTTGGAATAAATAGAGCTTTAGCGCGCACGTTAAGAATTTTCATTGCGGAATCCGAGATATCATTCCAAATATGATGCTCTCCGTCAGTAACATAATATATTTTTTCATTTTTGGGATAACAAACTGCCGCCCGAACCATAGCTCTAACTAAATCTGTGACATAAACTAACGATAACTCTCGCCTAGTTGTCCCTATTTTAATATTCCAACCTTGGCTTAGTGTTTTTAGATAAACGAAAAAATTTTCCTCTCTCGGGCCATAAACTACTGGAGGTCGAATAATAACGATAGGAAGCAACGAAGAATATTTTAGCGCTATTCTTTCCCCTGCAAGCTTAGATTCTCCATAATAAGTAACGGGATTACATGGGTCCTTTTCTTGAACTGCCTCCCCTTGTACGCTAGGCCCCGCAGCAGCCAGGCTACTTAAATGAACAATTGCGTTGAGATTACTTCCAATTGCCACGCATCTTTCATAAAGAACCTCGCAAGAAAACACATTGCCGCAAAAGTAATCGTCTCTCGTTTTAGCCTTGGTTAAGCCAGCACAGTGAAATAAGTAGTCGGCTTTTTCAAGACAAGAAATAGATGAACTCTTCGCAAAATCAACAACATGAACCTTCACTTGGTCTGACTTATTCAACCACCTTTGATCACTAGTTTCACGGACCAATGCGTGAATAGTACAACCATGTCCAACTAGATAATCAATCAAATGACTCCCAATAAAACCAGTAGAACCTGTTACAACGACAGCGGCATTTTTAAGAGATAAAATTTCGCTCATAAATTCGATGCCTTTTATAAATGGTCCCACCTAAACGGGAAATAGGGATAAGAATTTCTTTATTATCTTCAAGCATCCAAGACATATCGCACCATTTTATTTTATTTTCCACAAAATTTTTATAGGTTTCATAATAAAGTGCAACGTCGATACCCAAGCGTCGGTATTGTTTCTTTACTCCCAAAGCTACGACCCGGTACAATTTAATTTTATTTTTATTCCAAAAAAATTTAGCCCAACCAAATGGGAAAACCCGACCGTTCATTTTTTTTAAAATCACGTTGATATCTGGCAGGGTAAGCGAGAACCCAACTGGTTCACCATTAACCTCCACGATAAAAGAATACCCAGGCTGAAAAAAACTTCTCATTTCGTTTGCAGTATATAAAAATTCTTCTTTGGACATTGGAATAAAACCCCAATTATCAGCCCATGATTCGTTATAAATGTGCCAAATAGCCTCTATATCCTCGTGAAAGCTATTCAAATGAAAGGGTCTTACCATAAAGCGTCCTCTTTTATTAATACGCGACATTGCCGATTCAAGGTAGTCCGGTATCTTTGGTAATTCCATCCTAAAGGAAAGCAGGTCCTTATATTTTTTCAATCCCCAACCCTCAAGAAGGTTTGAGTAGTGGGGGGGATTATATGGTATTCCTATAACCGGCGGAATATCAAAACCATCTACAAGCAAACCACATTCATGAT
>JAPYPK010000043.1 GCA_029937655.1 Nitrospinaceae bacterium | reverse complement strand
GAAGACATGCATGGCCGATCAAGGTAGTCTTAATCATTTTTTAATTCTTTAATTTAAAAAAATATCAGGGTAACTAAAAAGAGTACTTAACTCAAGTGACCGTTTAAAGAAACCCGCTACGATCTTCCTACATTTTAAAAATGGGGGTAAGGATATGCGGGGATCTTAAAAATCAAAACCTACTTCGCCCAACAGGCACAACTTGATTTTTAACATATAGGTCTGGAAGGTTGTTCGTCCCATGGTGAGTGATATAAAGAAAAACGTGCTCACGGGCGTTGATTCGCATAGCCCATGGACCAAAGTCGTTTTGGTAAAAACTTTCATAACGGCCCATGGCTTCTTCAATAGTCTGTCCCGATTTTGGAGTATAGTAAAAATCTAAAGCCAAGTCGTGCTCAGGGTTATCCTTAACTTCCATATCCAATTGCTTGATCATATTCATGACTGGGGCGTGTTTATACAAAACAAAAAAATACATCTCAACGGAGTGAATAATTTCCTGGTTTTTTAGTAAAAACTGCCTAGTATCCTCAGCCTCTTCTTCCGTTTCTGAAGGAAACCCATAAAACGCCATGACATGACTCCATATGCCAACCCGCTTAGCTTCAGTTAGATTAGTTACAGCAGCAGAGATATCTGTATCCTTTTTCACCAACTTGATAATACGTTGATTGGCAGATTCTAATCCAAAGTAAAGCGACCGACACCCTGACTGAGCAGCAAGATCCCAAACCTCAGGTTCAAGCAAACTGGACTCAAAACGGATAAGAGTTGTCCAATAAATACCGAGATTTTTTTCAACCATTAGTGGTGGAAGTTTTTTAAATAGTGCTGGCGGAAACGATTCATCAGTAAACAAAAAGTGCTTTGCGTTGCATGCTTTCTTTAGATGCTCCAAGTCACTAATAATCTGATCAGCATGTTTCGCTCTAAATTGATCGATGTAGCCCGCCCCATGGTCGCAAAATGTGCACTCTCCCCAATAGCACCCACGGGTACCAAGATAAGGGACAAGGCGCTCCGGAGAAAAATACTTTTCCCATGGAATTCCATCAAAATCAGGAGGGGGCAATTCATTAACCTTCTCCTGATAAGTATTGTTTACTCGTATACTTCCGTTTTCCTCACGATAAATCAGATTTGGGACATCTTCCATTTTACGTTTGCCATCCAAAGCCTCTGTAAGCCAAACAATTGGATGTTCACCTTCATAAAAAATAATTGAATCGAATGCTGTCCCGAAAAATTCTTCTTTCTTTTGAAGTTCATCACGTAGCCGGGTGATTATATTGCCACCGACCGTCACATGAATCTCCGGAAATTTCTCTTTAATGAGAGTAGAAAAAGTAATGCCCGACATAAGTTGAACAGGGGTCCCTATTGAAATACCAACTAAGTCAGGCTTTTCATCTTCAATTGCCCGAAAGACCAATTGTCGACAAATATCGGCGTATATATTGACAGTATCGTCATGAGGAGCCTTTAACAAATCACCCGAAATCCAGGGACTATAAATATTAAGATTGCTCTCAACTGGATAGAACTGAATATCTGCTGGATGATATGCTGCAGAAACATAACTCATTACTTCACGGAAAGCGTTAAGTGACGATTCAGCCTTGGACACATCATAAAATTCAGGTCCACGCATGATCTCTTTAGCTTTCTCAACTTCCCTAATATGATATTCAAGGTCGACAAAACTATATTCCTTGAGCATACCCTTGATATCTCTTTCTTCTTTCGTGATCTCTCCCATCCTCTGCTTTTCTCTAAGATCTCGCAAACGTTGATCGATACGACCTTTAACAAACAGGAGAAACTCTCTTGAGAAGATGTGATCATACATTTCCACATTGATGTCTTTTTGCACAACCTCAATACCCTTTGCACGAAGAACCGCCGTAAGACTTGGCAGAGCAAGGTAGGGTGCTGTGGGTACCCACTCCGGAGGAAATAGCAGTAAAACCTTTTTCATAATTTTATTATCTCAATTTAAAAACGTATCGACAATGAAGCTCAACCGACATGTATTTTTTTCACAAAATGAATGTAATTATTTAACATCAAAGAAACAATAAAGGCAAAAAAAACCGGTGGCTTTTAGGTAGACCATAATTAATTTATATGTGATTCCTTCCAGCTTAATGATAAAATACAACCATTCTATCAGAACACTGGCTTTATTTTAAAGCTGAATAAAAAATTTAATCTAGACCTTCTTGGAAATGAAGTTCTTAATTATAGTATTCAGGAGATAATTGAATATCATGTCACCTCAGCAACCTAGCAATGAGATTATAGTTAAAACAATACTTGATGAAGCAAATTTGACATTTTGTGAAACTGCTGACCGTAAGGATGCAACCAACGAACGCAGTGTAGAGGGTTCCGGTTGGGACGAAGGCAAAATGGACGGTGAGTTTGACTTAGAGGACTATAAACGCATCTTGGAATTGCAAATGGAAGCTGCCTGCATTTGCGATGAGCACCCAGAACTAGAACAGGAAACCGCCGATATTTTTCAAAGTGTCACAGACGAAAATGCTGATGACGTATTGAAGCAAGTTCAGCAACAACCAGGGGTTCTTGACTTGGGTCGCATTGCTGTAACTATTTTTTTACTTCGTTTTCCATCAGTTCAGTCCTTCGTTAACAAGGGACATCCGCTGGTTTTGGCAACTGACGAGTACATGCTAGAAAACTCTAACGCTCAAAACTGGCATGATTATAAATTCATCGCTGAAGAGTTCGGATGGAAATAATCATCTACATCTACCCGCAAACCATAAAATAGGCCCGTTAATTAAGTCATGGACTTTCGGTATCGCCTAGCAAAAAAAACATTCAAAAATAAAAAAATTCCTCAAAAGCGTGCGGCTGGCATGGATGTCATTAGCCAAGATCAGCGAGGTGATGACTCTTCACCTGAAGTGAGTCCACTGAGTCTTGACAGACAAACCATTACACAAAAACCCCAGTCGCCAAAAGAAGAAAAACAATTGTCGCGACGCGACCTTTTTTCTTTTGGCAACTTCATGAAGTCTGCTGCTGAACTTGATGTCAAACCAATCGAGGAAACCGAAGAAGACGATGAAGGGAAGGAAGGAGATGAGAATTTCTTAAAATCAGATGGCACTTCTGAGGAGTCCGTCGTTAACCTCGAAGATGATCACCCCCCACCCAAAAAAAGAGGTTTTTTTAAACGTCTCATATCTCGCTTCCGTCCTAACCCTAAAGAAGAAGAGCAAGCACATCACCCGACGATTTCGGTAGAAAACGACCTGACTGCTCCTGAAGGAGAAATATCCAGTTCAAAAACCACAGAAAAGTTAGATCAAACACCGGAAGAAATTCTAGAGGTTGTCGAGGATGATGATGTGGACCCCGAATACGACCGCCGAGGATTAATCAAGCAAGGTGTACATTTTTTTGCCAAACCTGCGGTAGCAACCGTTCAAAATAAAATCGAAAAAATAAATGAAACGGTGGATAAATTCACCAAAAGGGTTCCTCTTCTTCGCCCACCCGGAGCAATCACTGAGCGGCAGTTCTTGCAAGACTGTACCCGATGCGATAAATGCATCCATGCCTGCCCTAAAGATGCAATAGTAAAGGCACCCAAAAAATTTGGATTTCTGGTTATGGGAACACCATATATTGATCCAATGAAAACACCTTGTGTTATGTGCGATGATCTTCCTTGTATTTCTGCTTGCCCTGATAGCGCCTTATTGCCTGTCGACAATCCCGGCGATGTGAATATGGGATATGTCATACTCGATAAAAAAAAATGTCAGGCTTATGGAGACACCTTCTGCCAACAATGCATCATTGACTGCCCTATTCCTGGAGCCATCACACAGAACAAGGATCAACAACCAGAGTTTCACAAAAAAATATGCACCGGTTGCGGTGTCTGCGTAAGGTCATGCAGCACAGTCAATATTCCAGTCGCTCTTAAGGTCAAACCTCTTATGGTGATTGAACAACAAGTTCGAAAAAAACAGATAGAGGAAGAACAAAAACGTTTTGAAGTCGAGAAAAAAATACTAGAACAAAAAGCCCTGGAAGAAGAACTCCAAGCTCAGAAGCAAGAAATAACTAACGATGAATAATCCCGTAAACTAGGCTCCAAGGATTAAATTAAACTGGTTTTTGAGTCACTCCCTAAAGGAACAACTAAAAAATATAAATAGTTGTTTTACCTCATCCAACGTTATCACTTGCAAATCCCCTACATTTTCAGTATCTTGATTGGTCTTTTGACGAACTCCCAACCTTCATCTAATACGAACACATAATGCAACAACGTACCCATACATGTGGAGAGTTAACACAAAAAAATATTGACGAAGTAGTTTCACTTTGCGGTTGGGTACATACCCGAAGAGATCATGGAGGACTTATCTTTATCGACTTATGGGATAAGCATGGTCTCACACAAGTTGTACTCAATCCTCAGATTGACCAGTTAGCCCACCAAGAAGCACATTCATTACGAGGAAATTTTGTAATTGCTGTCCGCGGTAAAGTAAGGACACGACCGGAGGACATGGTCAACCCAAAACTAAAAACAGGAACTATAGAAGTTTTTATTGAAGAACTCGAAATATTAAACCCATCAAACACTCCTCCGTTTACAGGATGGGAACATCAAGAGGTTGGCGAAGCTACCCGACTCAAACATCGGTACCTTGATTTAAGAAGTGACGAGCTCCAAAAAAACCTAGAACTTCGCTACCAGATCACCCGCATTACAAGAAATGTTCTAGATAAAGCTAACTTTATTGAAATAGAAACACCCATACTAACTAAGAGTACCCCAGAAGGCGCTCGAGACTATCTAGTACCAAGCCGGCTTAACGCACAAAAATTTTATGCATTACCGCAGTCTCCCCAGCTCTTCAAGCAGATATTGATGGTCTCGGGGATGGATAGATATTTTCAGATTGCAAAGTGTTTTCGCGACGAAGACCTACGGCTAGATCGACAACCAGAGTTCACACAAATAGATATGGAAATGTCATTTGTTGATGAAAAACAAATTTTTTCTCTGGTCGAAAATATGATTACTGAAATCTATAAGGAAACTCTAGGAATAAATGTAGAAGCCCCATTTGAAATATTAAAATACCAAGACGCAATCAACCGATTTGGGTCGGACAAACCTGACTTGCGATTCGGGCTCGAGTTAGTGGATGTGAGTGAAGTCGTTAGAGGAGCTGAGTTTAAAGTATTCGCACAAGCATTAGATGCTGGAGGACAGGTTAAAGCTATCAACATAAAAGCAAGCGCTGACTCTCTTTCTCGTAAAGCACTCGATGACCTGACCGAAATCGCTAAAACTTACGGGGCCAAAGGAATGGCCTGGATCAAGATTCAACAAAACGAACTACAGTCTCCTATAATAAAGTTTTTCGAAAAGGAAATGCTTGACCATCTCATTGAAGCAGTAAAAGGGGAACCCGGTGACACTATTGTATTCTCAGCCGACGCTCCAAAAGTTGTCGCTGATTCGTTAGCCAATGTAAGACTAGGCGCAGCAAAGCTACTCAACTTGATCGATGAAAATCTAATCAAGCTTGTTTGGGTAACAGAGTTCCCGTTGGTTGAATATGACGAGGATCAAAAACGTAATACAGCGATGCACCATCCCTTTACAGCTCCACTGGAAGAAGATTTAGATAAATTCGAATCTAATCCAAGTGAAATGAGAGCCCGCGCTTATGACTTGGTTCTTAATGGAAATGAAATTGGTGGTGGGAGCATTCGTATTCACCGAAAAGATGTTCAACAAAAAATGTTTAAACTACTTGGTATCAAAAAAGAAGAAGTCGAGTTAAAATTTGGGTTCCTACTAGATGCTCTGCAGTATGGGGCACCACCTCACGGGGGGATCGCTTTTGGGTTAGACCGTATCACCATGCTATTAGCAAATGCACCATCGATTAGAGAAGTCATTGCTTTCCCGAAAACACAGAAAGCAACTTGCATGATGACACAGGCCCCTTCAGAAATAGACCCAAAACAACTCAAAGAGTTGGCATTAAAATACGACCTTTCTTGATTCGTTCATCTCGATAAATTACTTTTTTTTAAATCTCGAATTTTCTTAGCTAATTCTTCAATAAAGAGCTGCATATAGTGGGGAGACGCCGCCGAAATATGTGGTTGGATAAGAACATTATCTATTCCCCATAAAGGTGATTTTTCTGAAAGAGGTTCTATCGAAAAAACATCCAGATAAGCTCCTGCTATTTTTTTTTCATTAAGAACCGCAGCCAAATCCTGCTCTTTATAAACGTTACCCCTACCAATATTGAAAAGAAAGCAATGCTTGGGAAGTTTACACAAAAGCTCGTATGTTAATATTTCTTTGGTTTCAACTCCTCCAGGCAATGCGAGAACAAGAAGATCAGTTGCCTTTAAGGCTTCAGAGATTTCTTCCACCTTTAAAACACGATCACAATTCTCAAAATAATCTGGATCTTTGATAGGAGTTCTTTTAATTCCTGTAATTATGCAACCGTAAGATTTGAGAAATTTTCCAATACATTGACCTATATTACCAAAGCCTAGAATAGTGACTCTGCTCCCTTTAAGTGAACCCAAGCGTTCAGAAATTTTCACCCGGGCCCATTTTTTCTGCAGTTGCATTTTTTTTGAAAAATGAAAGGCTTTTAGAAAATAAAAAATAGCTCCTGTAACACTTTCAGCTATCATTGGCCCATGAAACCTTCCGTTCGACACCCTAACCGTACTCTTTTCTAATTTAATCCAATCCTTTCCTGCGGCCGGGGTAAAAATAAATTTAAGGTTGGGAGCTTTTTCAAGCCAACCAGCATTAAAAAACCATACAACTACCACCTCCGCTTTTGGCAAACGATCCAAAAATTCTTTCGAGTTTAAACAAATAGAAACTCTTAAACCCGGGACATTGTTTTCCAAAAACCTTCCGTGGCTTGGCAAGAAATTCCATGCCTGCACATGTGGATGCTTTAAATAGACCAGTATGTTTTTATTTATATTCATAAAATGCAAAATCTCACTACCAGCATACTAATAAATCTTAAGGAATTTACTAAACACAAATCAAAATAACACATTACGCTTACTCACATAGACCCTGCATCACTTCACATTTATCAAAAAAATAAAAACCCCCAGTATCAAAGCACCTCATGTTACAATTGATGTACAAAACACAAAAATATGAACTTTCCCGCCCTACTATTAAGGAAGTCATGCAATGACTGAAAATTTTGATGCATGCACCAGTTGCGGAGAACAAATTCTCAAAGGAGATATCTGCCTTAGATCCTCGAGGGACATGGAACAGATTATGGTAGTTCGACGTGACCATGGTGTGGAAAAGAAAATTCCTCTCCAGCCCAAGGTATGTTCAAAGTGCGGTGCGGTATCTTTTTTTGTCAGAAACCCTGACTCACTTAAAATTAATTCTAGTGACAAACCTGTTGATCCGGGCTTTAGATCTAAGCCTATTTTAGAGTCTGATTTTTAGTAACCGTTTGAAAAATATTTTGGCATAAAATCAAGTTTAATTATTTTTTATCGAAGGTAGAGACATTTATTTAAGGTTCTGAGTCCGACCATTATTCGAAGTTCTTAGAAAGATTTATTAACCCTAAATAGGGTTTTAAAAGTTCTTATGGACCAGCGAACGAGAGACCAAATTCATTACCTTATTCTCAAGACACACTCCTTGACCGGCCTCATCCCGGTAGGCGCATTTTTAGTTCTTCATTTCTCGATTAATTCTCTCCGGACAGTAGGTGTTTGGCCTTATCAAATAAGTATAGATATAATTAACAACCTTCCGTTCCTCATGTGGATTGAAGTCGGATTCATAATTATTCCGATTCTATTCCACTCACTAGTCGGCTTTTATATCTATTTTTCTGGGAAGCCAAATCCTTTTCGTTATAACTACCCACACAATTGGATGTACACCTTGCAAAGAATTTCTGGGGCAATTATTTTCGTGTTTTTAGTTTATCATTTAGCAACAACGGTAGTACCCAAAATATGGTACGGGAACATTCAGTTTGCAGCCGCTCCATATCTAATTGATATTATGAACCAAGAATTCAAAACCTGGGATGGACGCATCATTTATGCAGTCGGTATTATCGCTGCTACATTTCATTTTTCTAGCGGGCTATGGGGGTTCTGTGTTTCCTGGGGACTTCTGATCGGACGTCGAGCGCAAAGAAATGCAGGTTATGTTTTTGCATTATTTGGCTTAGTTCTTGCGATAATGGGTCTTGCTACCGTCCTTGAATTTTCTCTTCACCCTGTCGGAGTTGAAGCCACTCAACCGGGATAAAATTGAATGCCGAAACGTAAGAAAAAAATTATTGTCATTGGGGGTGGGCTGACTGGCCTTTCTCTGGCAATGAAAATCTGTGAAAGAAACGCTGAAGTCGTTATCGTATCGTACCAGTCTTTAAAACGATCCCACTCCGTGTGTGCCCAAGGAGGAATTAATGCCGCGATTGATGCTAGAAATGAGGGGGACTCTCCAGAGAACCATTTTTACGACACAATAAAAGGTGGCGATTTTCTAGCTCACCAGCCTCTGGTAAGAGACATGTGTTATCAGGCACCTGCGATCATTCACTTGATGGATCGTCTCGGTGTCGCATTCAATCGAACTGGTGAAGGTCATTTAGAGTTTCGTCGTTTTGGTGGAACTTTATATTCGCGTACCGCTTTCGCCGGTGCAACTACAGGGCAACAACTAGTTTACGCTTTGGATGAGCAGGTCCGTCGATTCCAGCACGATGGCGCAGTTAAAACTCTTGAGTGGCATGAGTATCTGGGAGCTGTTCTTGATTCACAAGGGGTCTGTAGAGGAGCCGTACTGCAAGATTTGCGAACTAATACGCTTTTCACACTGGCAGGGGACGCAGTGGTCCTTGCCACAGGCGGGCCAGGTCAAGTGTATGTTCGGTCAACCAATTCTACTGTAAACACAGGAGCCGCTGCAACCATGGCCTACCTTCAAGGCGCCAAATACGGGAATGGAGAATTTATCCAAATCCACCCTACTGCTATTCCCGGACCGGATAAACTTCGTTTGATGAGCGAATCTGCCCGTGGTGAAGGAGGTCGTCTTTGGGTCCCAAGAACAGTTGGTGATGCAAGACCTCCAAAGTCGATCCCAGATAGTGGACGCAACTACTTTCTGGAAGAAAAATTTCCGCTGTTTGGCAATCTAGTCCCACGCGATGTTGCGTCACGAGAAATTCACGATATCGTCTACAATCAAAAGTTAGGAATAGCTGGAGAACCTATGGTCTATCTGGATCTTACTCACAAGTCTAAAGACTATCTCGAAGATCGTCTGGGTGGCATCATTGATATATACAAAAAATTCACAGGGGAAGATCCAAAGGATGTTCCTATGAAAATTTTTCCCGCTGTTCATTATTCAATGGGTGGTTTATGGACTGATTATGAAACTGATGGAAACGGAATGATCGAACATGGTTCTCCCAGAAATCAAGCCACCTCTATACCAGGTCTTTATGCCGGTGGAGAAGCAGACTATCAGTATCATGGAGCTAATCGACTCGGCGCCAACTCTTTACTTAGTTGCATTTATACAGGGCTTATGATGTGTCGGGGAATTTTCACCTATATTGACAATCAAGATAAGTCCGTTGACGATACCCCCTCAACCACTTTTGATGACGCCAAAAATCACTGGGAAAGCCGGTTGAATGAAATCAAAGCAATGAAAGGCGGTGAGAACCCCTATCAGTTACACAGAGATTTGGGTGATATTATGATGGGGAATGTCTTGATCGTTCGAGAAAATAAAAAATTAGAAAAAACCATTAGGGAAATAGAAGACATCAAAACTCGATTTAAGGATGTGAATTGCGTTGACTCTACAGACTGGGCTAATCCAACACCTAGTTTTATTAATCAATTGTACTGCATGATCGAGTTATCCAGAGTCATTGCCAAGGGGGCACTTATGCGAGACGAATTTCGTGGTGCGCATTACAAGCCAGAATTTGACCTCAAGCAACCGTCCAAATTCGACCCCCATGAATACATTGACTATCTAGAAAAGAAAAACTACGGAGACGTATCAGAAGATGCTTTTCCTGAAGGTCATCTTGAATATATGAAACGCTTCGAAGCTAATAACGACAATTGGCTAAAATCGACCATAGCTGAATACAAAAATAACAAACCAGAAATCAGCTATGAACCCGTGGACACCTCGATAGTTACTCCGCGTCCGCGAAAATATGACTGACGAAAGGGCATGTAGTGAACAAAAAAATTGTAAAACTTAAAATAAAACGCCGAGATAAGCCGGATGCAAAAGCTTATTGGCAGGAATTTACAATTCCTTACAAAGAACGTCTGAATGTAATCGCTTGCCTTCAAGATATTCAGAGAAACCCAACTACTCAATCGGGGGAATCTGTAAATCCGGTCACCTGGGACTGTAATTGTCTTGAAGAAGTTTGTGGTTCCTGCACTATGCTGGTCAATGGCAAAGTGAGGCAAGCTTGTACTGCATTAATAGATTCATTAGAGCAACCTGTGATTCTGGAACCAATGTCAAAATTTCCAGTGGTACGTGATCTTCAAGTCGACCGAAGCCGAATGTTTGAGAACCTGAAAAAAGTTAAAGCATGGGTGGACATCGATGGGACACATGACATTGGTGAAGGTCCTTTAATGTCAGATAAAGTTAGAGCTCAGCGTTATGCTCTATCTGAATGCATGTCGTGCGGATGTTGCCTAGAGGCCTGTCCACAATTTTCTCTAACTAACAACTTTATGGGCGCCGCTACTTTTAGCCAAGTAAGACTTTTTAACCTGCACCCATCCGGATCCATGCTAAAGGAAGAAAGGTTAGAGGCGGTTATGGGCGAAGGTGGAATCACCGATTGTGGTAATGCTCAAGTATGCGTAGAAGTTTGCCCTAAAAGTATTCCTCTCACAGAATCCATTGCCGATATTGGTCGGCAAACCACTCTACAAACTCTTAAAAATATATTCATGAAATGACCAAAAAGAGTCTAAATTTCATTTTCCTAGGCAAGTTCCATCGGTTTTGCTAAAATCCACCTGTCATTTTTATAATAAAAAATCATCCACTTTAAAGGATTAATACAGCTATGAAGGTATCACTTGCCAACGCTTTAGGCACATGCTTTGGTGTCGAAGACGCTATCAATATGGCCATGACTCCAGAATTTGGGGCTAACCTCACGATTGTCGGACAATTGGTCCACAATCCACAAATCAATGAGTCGCTTAAAAAAAATGGCGTTTCCCTGGTAAGTAATATTGACAGTATTGAAAAGATAAAAACTAAGAAAGTGATGATAACTGCTCACGGGGCAGCACAGAAAACAAAAGACAAACTTGAAGATGCAGGTTTAACTGTTTATGACGCCAGCTGTCCTCTAGTGATGCGGGTACATAAAACTATCCAGACCATGGTAACAAAAGGCTATTTTCCTGTTGTCATAGGTCAACAAGACCATGTCGAGGTGAAAGGTATTGTTGGGGACC
>JAPYPK010000042.1 GCA_029937655.1 Nitrospinaceae bacterium | reverse complement strand
GCTTACTTTTTTTTATCTACCTTCAAGACAACCTCAGAAAGTATAGACATACAGTTTGATGATGACGGGCTTGATGTGAAAATTAAAAATTTTAAAATTGCGCATGAAAATTCTGGCCGTAATGACTGGGAACTAAAGGCTGCGTTAGCTCAAATTAATCAAAAAACAGAAACCACAAAATTGAACAACGTCGAGTATGTTTTTATCAATGATGAGATGAGAAAATTTAAAGTTTATGCAGATTTTGGAACTTTATCTAACAAAACCAATGATTTAAGCCTTAAAGGTAATGTTAAAATGTTGATTGAAACTGGAATCATAAAAGAGCAAATTACAAATAACACTATTTCTAAAAAAAAAAATATAAACACAAACGGATGATATCAAAACACCAAAGGCTGATATTTTGCGCTGCTTTAACCCTTGGACTATTTAATCTATACACTCCATTAGGGTTTTCCCAACCAACAAAAGACAAAACCCATCCAAAAGATAGCTCCCCTCCTATCGAGATTACTTCCGATAGAATGAGGTCAGAAAATGGGGGTCAAAAAATTATATTCTCCGGAAATGTTTCTATCACAAAAGACGATATGGTTATAACCTCAGATATTATAGAGGTTTATAGTACTTCGGATAAAAAACAAACAAACGAAATTGTAGCCATAGGTCACGTAGAAATATCTAGAGGAAATAAAAAAGCAAAAGGTGACCGCGCTGTTTACCTAAAACATCTCCAAAAAATCATACTAACCGGGAATCCAAAAGCTATCGCCTGGGAAGGGGACAACATTATCGAGGGGCGAGAAATGATTTTCTTAATGGAGAAAGATCGCTTTGTTGTGAATGAGCGGGTGCACGCAAAGTTATTTCCCCAAAAAAAATAGCATGCATAATTTACCCTGGCTAGACCGATCTATTTCCAAGTTAAGGTCAACCAGGCAACCAAGAGTGACCAGCTTAAGACTTACATTGAAAAATTGACGCAAGTAACCAACCCTAAAAATAATATTAAGTGGACTATTTAAGCGCATCAAATCTATTTAAGTCATATAAGAATCGACCGGTAGTAAATGATGTAAGCATTAAAGTCAAGCGCGGAGAAATTGTCGGACTTTTAGGTCCAAATGGAGCTGGGAAAACTACCACTTTTTACATGGTAGTTGGCCTTGTTCCCCCAGATCAAGGCAATGTTTTTTTAGGCAAGGAGGATATAACCAACCTTCCAATGCACTTGAGAGCTCAAAAGGGTATTAGCTACCTTCCACAGGAGCCGTCCGTATTCCGCAAATTGACTGTTGAAGAAAATGTGATAGCTGTAATGGAATCAATGGGTCTTCCAAGCTTTGAGGGAAAGAAAAAAGCAAGAGCCCTATTAAGAGAGTTAAACATTCTTCATATAAAAAATGCCCAAGCTTATGTACTTTCAGGAGGTGAGAGAAGGAGAGTAGAAATCAGCAGGGCCCTGGCAACATCACCTCAATATATTTTATTAGATGAACCTTTCGCTGGTATTGACCCCCTTGCTATTGCTGATATTAAATCGATCATTTTCCATCTGAAAAGTAAAAAAATAGGTGTACTAATAACAGACCACAATGCAAGGGAAATGTTAAGCATTGTAGATAGAACATACATCATCAATGCAGGAAATATCATCGCAGATGGGTTACCCAGTGAAATATTAAACAATGAAAAAGCAAAGCAAATTTACCTCGGCGATCAATTTACTCTTTAAAAAAATAAGATAGAGATACCATCATGGCAATGGAATTAAAGCTTAGTACGAGCCTGAAAATGAGCCAGAAGCTCGTCATGACCCCCATGCTTCAGCAGGCCATTAAGTTGTTACCGCTAGCTCGCCTAGAACTGGCTCAACAAGTACGTCAAGAAATAACAGAAAACCCTATCCTGGAAGAAATAATTGAAGAGGACGAGCTAAAAGATGAAACAGAAACAGATGAGGAGCTAGAAATCGCCGAACCAAAGGAAAACTTTGAAGTAATCGATGAAAAAAACAAGGGTGAAGAACATACATTAGAAAACCCGGATATGGACTGGGATACATATTTTCAGGATAATATAGACAGAGGTAGTTCAGCAGAAAATTATACAGAACAACCAACAATCGAAACAACGCACCAAAAAGAGCCCTCTCTCCAAGAACACCTACTTTGGCAGTTGAATCTTTCTGTGGATAATGATCGGATGAGTTTTATTGGTACTTGTATCATAGGAAATATCAACACCGATGGTTATCTCAATGCAAGCCTCAATGATATTGAAGAAATAAGCCACGCGGACGAATCAGAAGTTATAACTGCACTTAAAATAATTCAGGAGTTTGAGCCACTAGGAGTTGGTGCGCGATCACTACAAGAGTGTTTAAAGATTCAAGCTCAAGCGGACGATAATTGCACCCCATTACTTCTAAAACTAATTGAAAATTATCTAGACCGCCTTGAGGAAAGATTTTTGGCAAAAGTATCATCAGAACTTAACGTTCGCATTGAATTAATTTTAGAAGCGATTAAGAAAATCAAAGGATATAACCCTAAGCCTGGCCAAACATTTAATTCTGAGCGCATTGATTACGTTGTCCCCGATATCTTTGTGATTAAAACAGAAAATGGTTATGACGTAACTCTTAATGACGACGGAATACCTCGACTGCGTATAAGCCCTTACTACAAAAATCTACTAAAAAATAGTGTCAAAGGGGAAACCAAGGAATATTTAGAAGAAAAGCACAAGTCCGCTTTATGGTTTTTAAAAAGCATTGATCAACGACGCCAAACCATTCACAAAGTAGGAAAAAGTATTATAAAACTACAAAAAGAGTTCCTCGACCACGGATTTTCATACCTCAAGCCAATGGTTTTGAAAGACGTCGCCAAGGATATTGAGATGCATGAATCTACTGTAAGTAGAATTACCACCAATAAATACATAGATACACCTCAGGGAGTATTTGAATTAAAATTCTTTTTTCATAGTGGCATCAAGTCATACATGGGAAATAATATGTCATCGATACGCGTGAAAAATATAATTAAAGAAATTATCGCGACTGAAGATGAAAAAAAACCATTAACAGACGACGAAATGGTTAAAGCACTGACACATAAAAATATTAAAATTGCCAGGAGGACCATCACGAAGTATCGTAAGGAACTAAACATCCCATCTGCTAGTAAAAGGAAAAGAATATTTTAAAACCTCATTCATATAAGCCAAGTAAGACTCAAAATTAAGAATTTAAATAAAACTTAACTAGGGAGTCATATTATGAATTTAACCGTAACGGGACAAAATTTCGAGATAACCGATGCTATAAAAAAATTTTAAAAAAAAGGATAGCCAAAACAGGGGATAGATTGTTTGATAATACCAACATCCATTTTTCTTTATATGTTGATAAAAATCGCCATATGGCTGAGGCTACGGTTAAACAAAAAGGCTTAACAACCCGAGCAAAAGATGAAACAAGGGATCTATACTTAACTGTAGATAATGTTTTAGGGAAAGTTGAGAAACAATTAGGCAAGCATAAAAGCCGGACTAAAAATTTACTAACCAATAAAACTTGAAGAAATATTTTAAATAGAAAACTGAATTTAAGATTCTATATTATAAATATTTACGGTATCTCCCAAAATAATGAAAATCGCTGATATCCTTACAAAAGAACATATTATTGCAGAGCTAAAAAGTTCCGACAAAAATAGTGTTCTTCACGAACTATCAAGCTTTTTGAAAAACAAAGGGGAAGTCCCTAATAAAGATGATTTACTAGCAGCCTTAATAGACCGTGAAAAATTGGGCAGCACAGGAATTGGGGAAAATGTTGCAATACCACATGCAAAAATAAGCACGATAGACAAAATCATCACCGTATTTGGCCGTTCTCAAAATGGCGTTGAATTTGAATCATTGGATCAAAAACCAGTTAATTTTATATGTTTGATCCTAGCACCCGAAAACTCCACAGGCCAACATTTAAAAGTATTGGCTCGCATATCAAGTTTATTCAAAAATCCTTCTCTACGAGAATCAATATTACGAGCACATGAAATAGACCAAATATATTCAATTCTTATAGATGAAGATTCTAAATTTATTTAATATCCACATTCACAAACATCGACAAGATTTCAACCCACCTAATATTCTTCCTTTTAAAAAGGTGTTAATTTAATGCTCACTGGAATTCCTGTTTCAAAAGGCATATCCATCGGAGAAGCCCACATCTTAGACAGGTCAAAACTCTGTATTCTAAAACAAACACTTGGCGCCAGCGACATAGACAAAGAAATAACTAGGTTTCGTATCGCAATTGAACAAACAAAGAAACAAATGCAAGAAACAAAAAAAAAGGCTTCAGGGGTTGCAGACAAATACTCCATAATTCTAGACACCTATACTCTCTTACTTGATGATGACATTCTGGTTAATGATACGATAACTAAAATTCGCAATGAAAAAATAAATGCAGAGTGGGCCATCACGGAATCGCTTAATAAATCCCTCCTTTTATTTGACAATATTAATGACGACTACCTAAAAGGGAAAAAGGATGATTTAGAACTAGTCGTCCATGGGGTAATAAAAAATCTTCTAGGCCATAGTCAAAATACACTCGCAGACATTCAAAAACCGGTTGTCTTAATCACCCACACTTTAAGTCCAACGGACATGCTATCAATACCGCGTAAACACGTATTAGGCCTTGCAACTGAGGTTGGAGGGAAAACATCTCACCTTGGAATTTTTGCATCAGCCCTTGGCATCCCCGGTGTAGTGGGAATCAACTCTCTTACCACAAAAGTCAATACCGGAGATCAAATCATCATCGATGGTATAAATGGGAAGGTCATACCTAATCCAACAAAAAAAACTCTTGAGCATTACAAAACAAAACAATTAGAGCATAAAAAGTATGAAAGAAAATTACTGAAAAATATTGAAAGACCAGCTATCACTCTTGACAATTATCGTATAAGACTTATGGCCAACATTGAATCAATTAATGAAATAAAAACATTGAAAAGCTTTGGTGCAGAGGGCGTTGGATTATACCGAACCGAATTTTTATATCTAAGCTCACAAAGTTTTCCTTCCGAAAGAGACCTTTATGAAAATTTTAAAAAAGCTGCTCAAGAGATAGCACCTCAACCTATTATCATAAGAACATTAGATATTGGAATGGATAAACAACCTGCCTTCCTCAAAAAAAACGACGAAGATAACCCGGCCCTGGGGTTGAGAGGAATTCGCATGTCCCTAGCCAACCCAGAACTATTTTCCATTCAACTAAGAGCCATACTTAGGGCTAGTTTTTACGGGAATGTAAAAATCATGTATCCAATGATTTCCGATGTGCAAGAAGTCATTCAGGCCAATTCCCTTTTAGACAAAGTCAAAGAGGAGATGAAGGAAAAACAGATTCCATATAATGATGACATTGAAATTGGAGCAGTGATAGAGACACCATCGGCAGTAATTTGTTCAGACCAAATATTAAAAGAGGTAGATTTTATCAGTATAGGAACTAATGATTTAATACAATATATACTCGCTGTTGATAGAATGAACGAACAAGTCGCACACTTGTACCAACCTTATAACCCTGCCATTTTAAAAGCTCTTAAACAAGTATTCGATAATGCTAGACTAGCCGGAAAAAAAGTTTCTATTTGCGGAGAATTAGGTGGTGATCCACTAGCCACCCTCTTCCTTTTGGGGTTAAGCAACTTAGATAGTCTGAGTATGGATCCGCACGCAATACCACATGTGAAGAAAATTATCGGTCAGTCCGACATGAAGGATGCTAAAAAATTTACTGAACAACTTTTAAACTTAAATACAACTAATGAAATTAATTGCTTTCTTAATGATGAGATGAGAAAAAGGTACCCTTTAGATTTTCAGTAGGATCCCATTTAAGAAACAATGACCCTTTTAAATATATAAAACCAATAGATCAACTTTAACAAACGAGGAATTACATGAAGAAAAAAACGTTTCTATTTACATCTGAATCAGTTTCCGAAGGCCATCCGGATAAAATAGCTGATCAAGTGTCCGATGCAGTACTTGATGCTATTTTAAAAAATGACCCTAAAGCACGAGTCGCCTGCGAAACTATGATCACAACAGGATATGCTGTTGTTGCAGGAGAAATTTCAACCAAATGTTATATTGAGATTCCACAAATTGTTAGAAATACAATCAAAAATATTGGTTATACTCACTCTGACATGGGCTTTGATTTTGAAACATGTGGCGTATTAGTTTCACTAGATGAACAATCTAAAGATATTGCACAAGGAGTGGACGAGGGATCTAAAAAAGAACAAGGAGCAGGAGACCAGGGAATGATGTTTGGTTACGCCACCAAGGAAACACCTGAACTGATGCCTATGCCAATAATGTACTCTCATAAACTTGTTAAAAAACTAGCTGATGTACGAAAAAAAGGTCAAATACCCTATCTACGGCCTGACAGCAAATCTCAAGTATCAGTCCGTTATGAAAATGATAGGCCTGTATGCATAGAGACTGTGGTTATTTCAACACAACATAACCCCGGAGTTTCCAATAAAAAAATGCGTGCAGAAATAACAGAGCAAGTAATAAACAAAGTTATTCCTGAAAGATTTCGCGCCAAGAAAATGAAAATTCATATTAACCCAACAGGAAATTTTGTGGTGGGTGGTCCCCATGGTGACTGTGGTCTGACAGGAAGAAAAATTATAGTCGATACCTATGGTGGTTTTTCTAGGCATGGAGGGGGTGCATTCTCCGGAAAGGACCCATCTAAGGTCGACAGATCAGCAGCTTATATGGCGCGTTATATTGCTAAAAATCTAGTAGCTGCTGGCACCGCCGATCGTTTAGAAGTTCAACTTGCGTATGCAATAGGAGTGGCAGACCCTGTTTCAGTATTTGTTGAAACTTTTGGCACGCACAAAATTAATCCAGATACCTTTGAAGATCTAATTCGTGGAAATTTTAATTTGAAGCCAGCTGGGATTATTAAAACGCTTGACCTCTTAAAACCTAGATATTCACCAACTGCAGCCTATGGTCACTTTGGTAGAAAAGAAGCCAGCTTTACCTGGGAAAAAACAGACAAAGTCAAAGCTATAAAAAAATCTACCGGCCTTTAATTCATTAGAATCACAAGTCGGCACAAAATATGTGTGAATAAAATAAGCTCATCAACTATCTAGTAGAGACTCAGTCTTATACCCAACAATCAGCAAAAACTTTCTGCAAAAAGAATTTATTTCTTATGGCTAAGGTGCCTTTCATCAATAAACACGGGTTTGTCGAGTATCCATTTCTACATGATGCGAGAAAGGAATCAAACTGGTGGTTTTTCAATCTCCTTGAAGATTACCTAAAACGTCGTGCAAAGCAAAAATATGGCCATACATACACCCGCGACCACATGGATGAAGATATGATGCAGTTTCTCGCGGAGACAAACCTTAAATTTTTTGTTTTACTCCCGAGTGGAATGGGTATGGAGTTCAAGTTGATAGGAAAATATGAAACACCTGAACTGATTCACCTAGAAGATCCTGTCGCATTCGTAACGGAATCTTTTGGAGGCGGGAAATTTAAATGCAATATCTATCACAAGGGTACTTTTGCCGGGACAAATAACTACAAAGCTCATGGTGATCCAAAATGGGTTGAGATTGAAGATGACAACCCCACAGGGTAGAACAACAAAACCATAGAATCAAAATCAAGAGAAGGTATTACAGTTGGTCAGAGTTCCTCGTCCGGGTTACGAGGTTTTAAAATAATAGGAATTTTAACTTTCAAATCCACAGGCAAAGTATTTGGCGTACTCCCCGCAGCTCCTTCTACCTTTGGCTTTTCTAGTCTTATATAAATTTTTTCATCACTAACTTTAATCGGGTATACCTCAGTACTAAGCTCTGGGTTTTGAGGGCACCATCCACTTTTTAGCTCAAAACGCCATTCGTGGTTTGGGCAAATTAAAATACCCTCCTCAACCCTGCCCTCGCCTAAGGGAGAACCTCTATGTGGGCAGGTATTATCTATAGCATAAAAATTTCCTTTGTAATTAAATAGAGCTATTTCCTTATCACCAACCTCGATAATAGCCGACTTACCAATCTCCAAGTCAGCGCATTTCATAACTTTTGTATATTTTACTTTCGCCACAATTTTTTAAGTATCTATGGTTATAAAAAAAAACTAGTATCTCAATTTAATTTTCTACTTTTTATTTTTATCATGAAGAGATTTAACAAAATTAAACTCACTACTTGAATATAGGAAATCCATCACCTTTCGGCCTAGAATTTTGGAACTCGTATGTTTGATCACTTCCGGGTTTGCCATCATACGATTTTTTACATCATCTGGTTTTTGTTTACTTTGCTCTGCGAGAGTCTTAAACTCCTCTTCCAGATCAAATTGGCTGACATGAATATCTTCCAATGACCCAATATTCTCCAATAATATATACCCTTTACAATTATTTTCGGCTTTACCTCTCCATTCTTCTTTTGCTTTCTTCTCATCGAATCCGGAATCTTCAGTTTTCATACCTGACTGCTCAATCTGGAATTTCATTCCCTCAAGCATAAATTTTAATTCACTGTTCACCATAGAGTCAGGAGCTTCAATGGGGTTATCTTTAACCAATTGATCAAATAATTTCTCCTTAATACGCATTTCTTCCTTTTGTTCATACATTGCTTGCAACTTGGTTTTAACCCCTCTTTTAAAACTATCTACAGAATCAAACCCTTCTTTCTCTGCGATATCATCAGACAGCTCTGGCAACTCCATTTTTTTCATTTCTTTAATTTTGACATTAAAAGTGGCTACATCTTCTGGGGTCTTATCCTTGGACCCGGGGATAGGGATACGCACACGACTAATTTTATTATTCCAATTTGGAGGCAAAATAGCTTTGGCTTCAAACTCTTCTCCTAACTTATGTCCTAAAAGTTCATCCTCAAACCCCTTAATCATCTTGTTATCACCAATCCTGATTGCCATATCCTTAGCATTTCCATTTTCTAATGGCTCCCCATTAAAAAACCCTTCGAAATCTACAGTTAGATAATCACCCTTCACAGCCTTATGATCGTCATCATGATGCTCATAATTACCGTATTGTTCTAGGATACTATCAATTGCAGCTTGAACTTCAGCTTCAGGAAGATTAATCTCTACCTTATCCACCTTAAGACCTTTATAATTCTTAACCTTAACTTCTGGTTTAATATCCAGGGTAACGGAAAATTTTAAAGGGTTGTTTATTTTGATATTCTCAAAATCAGAGTTGTCAATTTCTGGAGCCCCAACAGGAACAATCCCACTTTGGCGGAGAGCCTTTTCGTAGTACTCCTGCAATAACTCCTGAAACATATTTGTAAATGATTGTACTGGAACTTGTTTTTCAAGAATATTCCGAGGAATCTTTCCTGGTCTGAATCCCGGCATTTTCATCTGGCGGTTCAAGTCCTTGTACGCGTTATTGATTTTCTCGGTAACAACCTCTTCTGGAATTGTTATATCCAATTTTCGTTTTAGCGATTCCAATTCCTTAACATCAAGTTCCATAATAATTTCCTATTAATAATAAATCTTTGGATAATACTAGAGGTACAAAAATCAACATGTATAAATAAGGTTACTATTTAGTCATTGGTTCTTGAGCAAATCTTGTAGAAATTATTAAGTCGAGTTCTCGCTTAAGTTCGCCTAAAATATCTTCATATGAGTATGAACCTAATGCTTCAGTACCTTTTTTTAAGTTGACCCTAGAAGGTCCACACCAAAGCCCAAGGTCGGCATCATCCGTTTCTCCTGGACCATTAACCCTGCAACCCATAACGGCGATAGTAATTTTATGTGATTCAGCATATTTTGTGATTTGGCGTACTTCCTGAGCCAAATCTACAAACTTATTATTTTCAACACGTGAACAACTTGGACAAGCAATTATATTAAGGCCATCAAGAAAATTTTTAGGTACCGAACGAAATCTCCCTTGTTCAATATCTCTAAGTATTTCGCGACCAACAGAAATTTCTTCTCCTTTTTGGTCATTAGGCAATGTGAGAGAAACACGAATGGTATCACCAATACCCGCAGATATAAGTTGCTCAAATGCAACCCTTGTCTTGATAACACCCTCAGGGGGCATACCTGCCTCAGTTACTCCTAAGTGTAGAGGGACATCGGGACGCTCACTTGCAAATCGGCGATTAGCATCAACAACCTTTTCGAAGTCAGAATCTTTAAGTGATACGCAATAATTGGTAAAATTCAAGTCATCCAATATTTTGCAATGATCGATCGCACAGCGAACCATTCCTTCGATTTGATCCTCTTTAAACTTTTCTTTATATTCAGGATCAATAGACCCACAATTAACGCCTATCCGAACCGCACAGTTATAGGATCTAGCTGCCTCAACAATAAATTCTACTTTTTGAAAGATCGATTTGTCTTTATCTAAATGGTATAAATGTCCTGGGTTGTATCGAATTTTATTAACTAATGGGGCAACTTTGAGCGCTAACTTATAATTTTCTTGCAGGTCAACAGAAAAGATTGGATTTGGAAATTTTTCACGAAGAGTTTCAAGAGCGACAACGTCCGCTTCATTGTCCACAGCTATTCTTATAATATCCGCGCCAGCCTGCTCAAGAATTTCGATTTGTCGACCAGTCTCCTCCAAATCCTGTGTTTGAGTTGCAGCCATACTCTGAACAGCTACTGGAGAGTCTCCACCAATAACTAGTGAACCTATAAATATTTTCCGTGATGATCTTTCTATATTACTCATATTACAAAACAAAAAAAGGCGATCATAAACTATAAAACATTATTAAGATAATCGGGCGAGGTTATCAGAGTTTACAATTGTTAACAAGTAAGGTTATTGAAAAATAAATTTCTAAGTTACAAACAACTAAAAAAAATTAACATGCACTTGAACCTTAAATAAATTCTCATTCTTTCAAGAGAATGATAAAATAGGATAATATGAGAAAACGTCAAATTAAGATCAGTTATCTGAAGATATTAATAAGCCCTATCCTATCAATTTTATATGTTTGTTTCTTTTTTAATAGCGTTTTTGCTGATCCTCTACATGGATTATCTTTGTACGGTCCCGAGCACCTAAAGTACAAACTTGGACAACCCTATGATTATAGTAACCCAAATGCCACGAACGGGGGTCATTTAGTATTAGCAGATTTTGGAGCCTTCACCAAGTTAAACCCATCCTCTTTAAAGGGAGTACCAGCACCAGGTATAGCTAATCTAATTTTTCAAACACCTATGGATAGCTCCGCTGATGATTTCGAGCCATTTTCCCAATATGGAAGTTTAATAGAAAAAGTCGACTTGGCAGATGATCGCATGTCCATGGTCTACCATATCAACATGAATGCAAAGTTTTCTGACGGTCACCCTGTTACAGCGGATGATTTTGTTTTTTCTTTCGACCTATTAAAGGACCCTGAATATCACCCTATCTCAAAACAGTACTTTAAAGATATTAAATCTATAACAAAGATTAACTCTCATGAAGTGATGTACACCTTCGGCATATACAACCAAGAACTTCCTTTAATAACTGGGCAAATGACTATATTTCCGAAACACGTATATGGAATAAAGGATAAATCATTTGGGTCAGATTTTGATGAAATTGCAGTGGGAAGCGGTCCTTATAAAATTAAAAGTTTTGAGTTTGGAAAACACATAACCTTCGAAAAAAATAAAAACTGGTGGGGCAAAAACCTAGCAATAAACAAGGGAAGATATAATTTTGATAAAGTCACCTGGAAAATATACTTAGATCCAGTTGCAATGCGGGAAGGCTTTAAGGGCGGAGATTTTGATGCTCACATGGTAAACAGTTCCCGTGATTGGGCCTTGGACTTTAAGGG
>JAPYPK010000041.1 GCA_029937655.1 Nitrospinaceae bacterium | reverse complement strand
TTTGAAAAGCAGCAAGGCTATTTATTTGATTAACAACTTCTGTGTCACTGATTTGAATGTCTAGCTCTTTAGCCTTAAGCAAAAGAATATTTTTTTGAATTAAAACGTCTAAGGCCTGTGTTTTTAAATCCAGTTTTTGGATAAGCTCTTCTGAAAACTGGCCCTGAAACTGTTCCCTGTAAAAATTTATGAGATTATTGAATGTGCGTTCGTATTCAGCCTGACTAATTTTAGACCCATCGACAGTTGCCACTACTCCCCCTGAGGAGCCAGACGAACCACCCATTCCCCAAGAATAGAAAATTGTTCCTATAAATGCGAAAACAATAAGCCATAGAATTGACTTAATAAGCCATGAGTCGGCGTGTTCTCTAATCACATTAAGCATCAAGCGTTCTCCGAGAAAAATTTGATTTAATTTTAGAGGGTGGCAATGCCATAATATAGAACCTTGCCTTTATTCGCAACCGTTTTGATTGTTAAGGTTGATTCTATGATATCTTTAAATTTGATTTGAATTGGTAATGAACAAACTTTTTAATAATGTGAATCAATATTTTTATTTGCCTTGCTTTTATTAATACCCCTTGTTATATAAAATGCTTGTGAATCATGGATTGCGCTGTTAAGTAGGAATCTAAATTACATAAGGAGAGTGGTTTGTTCTGGAAATTTTTTTCGAATGATTTGGCCATTGACTTAGGGACTGCCAATACCCTGATATATGTTGAAGGTCAAGGGATAGTTTTACGTGAACCTTCAGTCGTTGCATTGAATACCCAAACCAAGGAAGTCCAGGCGGTTGGATCTGATGCGAAGGAGATGCTTGGTCGTGCACCTGGTAGTATTGAAGCGATTCGTCCCATGAAAGATGGTGTTATCGCACATTTTGAAGTGACGGAAAAGATGATCCGTCATTTTATTAAAAAAGTACATAATAATCGTACCACCCTTGTTCGCCCAAGGGTTGTCATAGCTGTCCCGTCTGGGATTACTCAGGTTGAAAGCAGAGCTGTACGTGATGCTGTCCTATCTGCTGGAGCACGAGATGTGTTTCTGATAGAGGAGCCTATGGCTGCTGCTATTGGTGTTGATCTTCCGGTTCAAGAGCCTTCGGGTAACTTGATTGTTGATATTGGAGGAGGAACCACTGAAGTGGCAGTTATTTCAATGTCAGGTGTTGTGTTTAGTAAGTCGGTTCGTGTTGCAGGTGACGAAATGAACGAGGCTATTATAAACTACATAAAGAAAAAGTATAATCTTTTGATAGGCGAACGTACTTCCGAAGAAGTAAAAATTAAAATTGGTTCAGCTTATCCAATGGGAAAAGCCATGAGCATGGAAGTGAAAGGACGTGACCTTGTTGTAGGGATTCCTAAAACACTGATAATTTCTGATGAAGAAATTCGGGAAGCTCTAGCCGAAACATTCAGTACTATTGTTGAAGCTGTGAAGATTGCTTTGGAGCGCACCCCTCCCGAGTTAGCTGCAGATATTGTTGACAAGGGGATCGTGGTCGCAGGAGGTGGGTCCCTTATCCACGGTTTGGATGCACTTTTGCGAGAAGCGACAGGCTTGCCAATCAGTCTAGCTAATGATGCTTTGTCAGCAGTTGCTCTAGGCGCCGGTAAAGTTCTAAGTGACCCAATTCTTTTAAAGAAAGTTTCTATTTAAATCGTGCCTTACAGGCGACCCCAGAGTAAATACTTCACTAGTCTTCTTGCCGGCATCTTGATGCTTTCTTTGATTCTTATGACCGTCAACGCTAGATATGATAAGGTCAACTTGTTTTTTGAGTCAATTGTAGTTTTGTTCGTTTCTCCTGCCCAAAGTTTTTTTTCAAGTGTAACTGATTCTATAACAGATGGGTTTGACCATTATTTTTTTTTGGTTCGAACATCAATTGAAAACGAACGTCTTCTTCTCGAACTGGATCGTCTATCAAAGAAAAACAATAAATTGCTTGAAAGAAACAAGTTTTTAGAAAGATCGGCAAACTTAACTAACTTTATGGATGAAGACGCAAGACCACTTGTCGTTGCTAAAGTAATAGGTTACGACGCAACGCAATGGTCTAAGGTGATTTTTATAAATAAAGGAACAGATCATAAAGTAGAAAAAAATCTATCGGTAGTGACTGATGCGGGGGTCGTTGGGCACGTTATTCACGCCTCTCTTAAATCATCAAAAGTGTTACTAATTACCGACAGTCGTAGTGCGGTTGATTCGTTATTTCAAGAATCACGTAAGTCCGGGATAGTTGTAGGAACAGGTGAAGATATTTGTGAAATGAAATTTGTTTCCATTTCGGCAAAAGTGAGTGTCGGAGATAAGGTGGTCTCTTCAGGATTAGGTGGTGTGTTTAGAAAAGGATTGGTGGTCGGGAGTGTTGTGGATATTGTCAAAGAAGGTCATGAGTTGTTTCAAGAAATTAGGCTCGCTACTAGCGTTGATTTCTCCAACCTTGAAGAGGTTGTTGTTCTTCTTTCTGGTCAGGAGGAGATGTGACCCATCTTGTTCTTATAATTACCTTGGTTTTTTTACTTTCTATGCAAACTACATTTCTTCGAGTGATTTTTCCGGGAAATGTGGTTCCTGATCTGATTCTAATAGTCGCGATTTATTCAGGTATTCACTTGAAAAGAACTAACGGTATCTGGTTGGCTGCTTTAATGGGTTTTTTGCAGGATTGTCTTTCTGGGGGGTTGCTGGGAGTCAATTTTTTATCCAAAGGCCTAGTAGGGTTATTTTTTTGTACCATCAAAGAAAAGATTTTCGTGCAAGGTATTATTCCGATTGGTTTTTTTGTGTTTGCTGCTTCTTTGGTGGACGGTATAATTTATTTTGCGTCAATGACTAGCTTGCTGGGAGGTCAGGTCAAAGGAAATCATTTACTTTTCTCTATAATTATTTTTGGGATTTGTAACGCGGTGATAGCGCCTTTTTTGTTTTATATGTTTGATAAAGGAAGGCAGTTTTTGCATCGTAAATTCCCAAACCACGTTTTTGAAACGATATGAGTTTCAACAGGTCGTCAACAGATTCTTTTCATGAATCATCTTTCTTCGTTAGAAAAAAAATCAAGGTTTACTTTGTTCTTGTGGTCACTTCCTTTTTGGTAATTTTGATGAGGGTCTGGTATCTGCAGATACTAAAAGGGGAGGATTTTATGGGAAAGTCGGAACAGAATAGGGTTAGAAAAATCTCCTTAGCAGATTATCGAGGTGAAATTAAAGACCGTCTTGGTAATGTTATTGTTAATGTTCGACCATCTTTCAGTCTATATGTAACCCCTGAAGACGCAGATAATCTTTCCGAATCCTTGGAGTTTCTTTCCGGATTAATAGAAATAAATAAAGATAAATTAAGGAGCGATATTCGTCGGTCTCCCTCGTTTAAAAATGTGTTGATAAAACGGGATATTAGCCGTAGAGAAGTCGCTTATATAGAAGAAAATAAGATGTTGCTTCCTGGGATTCGTATTAAAATTGAACCCATAAGAAATTATGCACACAAGGATTTTGCTTCTCATGTTCTTGGTTACCTAGGCGAAGTTTCTAAGAGTGAGTTAAAGATTTCGAAATTTAGTCGATATGAACTGGGAGATATGGTTGGTAAAAACGGATTAGAAAAAATATATGAGTCCCAGTTGAGGGGGAAGAAAGGATTTAAGGAGGTCGAGGTGGATGTTTCTGGGAGAGAACTGAAAGTCCTGCGAAAACTTTCCCCAAAAACAGGAAATAGTTTGGTTCTGACTTTAGATAGCCGAGTGCAGAGTAAACTTGAAACGTTAATGGACGAAGTTTTAAGAGAAAACTCTGTTGAGGGTTCTGCTGTAGTGATGAAAGTGCAGTCTGGAGAAATTATTGCCATGGTGAGCAAGCCCTCCTTTGATCCAAATTCTTTTGCCACTGGAATATCTACAAAACAATGGAGTGGCTTGGTGCTTGACGAGAAAAACCCTCTTCAAAATAGAGCAATTGATGGTCAATACCCTCCAGCGTCTACCTATAAGGTAGTTACGGCGTATGCCGCTCTTGCAGAAAAAATAATAAAACCAGAAAGTACTATTTTTTGTCCGGGGCATTTTCGTTTAGGAAAAAGGGACTATCGGTGCTGGAAAAAAAGGGGTCACGGTGATATGAATTTACATGATGCCTTAGTTCAATCATGCGATGTTTATTTTTATACACTTGGTCATCGATTAGGGATAAATAATTTAGCAAAATATGCCACTAAACTTGGCCTGGGGGAACTCACGGGAATTGTGTTAAAAGGAGAGAAGTCAGGGTTGGTTCCATCCAAACAGTGGAAGAAAAAATTTAAGAATGAGCCTTGGTATCCTGGAGAGACTATTTCGGCTTCCATAGGTCAGGGGTATAACCTTGTTACGCCCCTCCAGAGTGCAAGGATGATTTCAACTATTGCAAGTGGCGGTCTTTTGGTCCGTCCTTACTTGGTGAAAAGAATTGAGGATTACGATGGTAGGTTGATTCAGGAGTTTTCCCCTGAAGTTATAAAAAAGATAAAAATTGAGCCCGAGGTATTAAGGAATATTAAAGAAGGGCTTCGGGGGGTTGTTCATGAGGCTCATGGAACAGGGCACCGAGCCAGGCTCAAGAATGTTATAGTTGCTGGGAAAACAGGGACAGCTCAGGTTGTGGCAATGAAAGACTCTGAAGAAATTGATCCAGAGGAAGAAACTCCTTACTCACATCGAGATCATGCTTGGTTTGTTGCCTTTGCTCCGTATGAGAATCCTGAAGTCGCAGTATCGGTTATTATTGAGCATGGCGGTCATGGAGGAGCTATTGCAGCTCCAATTGCCGGGGGAATTTTAAAAACTTACTTTTCTCATTACCCACCTTCGAAAACTATTGAATTGGATAAGGATAAAATAGAGGTGAATTAAGCTTTAATAGACAGATCCTTTTCCCGTATTCTTTTTACCCGATCTCTTAGTTCAGCTGCTTTTTCGAATTCTAGATTTTTTGCCGCGGCATGCATTTTTTTTTCTAGGTTTTTAATTAGTCTGGGAGCATCCTTTCTTAAAAAGTTTTCGTCTTCCTCGTTTTTAACTATAGCGATTGTGGCCTGTTTATCATGTTTGATTAGAACTTCCTGAATAGACTTTTTGATGGATTTTGGAATTATCTTGTTCATAGCATTGTGTTTTGTTTGGATAATCCTCCGTCTGTTCATTTCATTGATTGCTTTTTGCATGGACTGAGTAATGGTATCCGCGTAGAAAATAACTTTTCCGTCGATGTTCCGAGCGGCACGACCAGAAGTTTGAATTAGTGATGTCGTAGATCGAAGAAAACCTTCCTTGTCGGCATCAAGAATGGCGACAAGAGATACTTCTGGGATGTCAAGGCCTTCTCGTAACAGGTTAATCCCTATTAACGCGTCGAACTCCCCTAAGCGTAGTTCCCGAATAATGTGACTTCGTTCAAGTGTTTCTATATCTGAGTGAAGATACTTTACCTTAAGTCCAAGTTCAGTGTAGTGCTCTGTCAGGTCTTCCGAAAAACGTTTGGTTAATGTTGTGACAAGGGTACGCTGATTTTGTTTGGCTCGTAGTTTGATTTCTTTGAACAGGTCATCGACTTGTTCTTTTATGGGTTGAATCGTTACAATTGGGTCTACTAGACCTGTGGGTCGAACTATTAGTTCGATGATGTTATTTTTTGACTCTTCAAGTTCATATTGAGCTGGAGTAGCAGATACGTATATGACTTGTTTAGCGTGATTTTTAAATTCCTCAAACTTCAGAGGTCGATTGTCAAAAGCAGATGGGAGTCGGAATCCATATCGAATGAGTTTTTCTTTGCGTGATCGGTCACCTCGGTACATTCCATTTAGTTGCGGAATGGTGGCATGGCTTTCATCAATCATAAAGAGAGAATCACTCGGAAAATAATCTAGGAGTGTCGGTGGTGGTTCATTCTTCAATCTATTTGTGAGGTGGCGTGAGTAGTTTTCGATTCCTTGACAGTAACCCACTTCTTTTATCATTTCGAGGTCGAACATCGTTCTTTGCTCTATGCGCTGCGCTTCTATTAATAGATTGTGACTTTCAAAAAAGGAAATTCTTTCGAGTAATTCCTTGCGGATAGATTTAATGGCACGTTCAAGAGTTTCTTTTGGTGTGACATAATGGCTGGCGGGATAAATTCCTATTCTATCAACTTCACGAATATACTTTTGAGTTAAAGGGTCAAACGCACTGATGCGTTCAATGGTATCCCCAAAAAATTCTATGCGTATCGCTTCGTTCCGTTCATAAACAGGGACAATATCTACGGTATCACCTCGGACACGAAATGTTCCTCGTTGAAAATCCACGTCATTTCTTTTGTATTGTATTTGTACCAGTTTTTGTAAAACATGTTCCCGCTCTATCTGCATCCCTGTTTCAATGAAGAGCAACATTCCATGATACGCTTCCGGTGAACCTAGCCCGTATATGCAGGAAACACTGGCAACGATAATTACATCTCGCCGCTCAAACAAGGCACGTGTTGCTGCATGGCGTAGTTTGTCAATTTCATCATTAATAGAGGCATCTTTTTCAATAAAAGTATCAGTTTTTGGAAGGTAGGCTTCTGGTTGATAGTAATCATAATAGCTTACGAAATAACCCACTGCATTATCAGGAAAAAAATCAACGAACTCTCCGTAAAGCTGGGCTGCAAGAGTTTTATTATGTGCAAGCACTAATGTAGGTTTTTGTACTTCTTCAATTACCTTGGCCAGAGTAAAGGTTTTTCCTGATCCAGTGACACCAAGAAGAGTTTGGTGGGCGGAGCCCGAAAGAATGGATTGTTTTAGGCTTAAAATTGCTGCCGGTTGGTCTCCAGTTGGTTTGAATGAGGCTTTGACTTTGAAGGGTTGCATGCTTTTTCTGTCCTCGAATTCCGGTTAAAATAACATAAAATATGTGCTAAATTAAGAATTCAGTTTATATGGTCAGTTTACGTTTTCTTTTCTCCAGAGACCATTTCTTTTCTTCCAGTTATTCCAAGGTCAATTTCTATACAGAGGTAAATATTAAGTGGTTACAGTGAATGATGATGTAATGAGTACAATTCAATTAAATGGTTCAAATATAACGCTGCTTGGGACAGCACATGTTTCTAAAGAGAGTGTTGAATTAGTTGAAGAAAAAATATTGAGCAATAATTTCGACTGCGTGGCGGTCGAACTTTGTCCTGCGCGTTATGAAAATTTAAAAAATAGATCTTGGTGGAAAAATCTAGATATTTATGAAGTTTTTAAAAAGAAAAAAGCATCATTGCTTTTAATCAACTTGGCCCTTTCGGCATACCAGAGACGTTTGGCGGACAAAGTTGGTGTGGAAGCAGGAAAAGAGATGATACGTGCAATAGAGTTGGCGGCCCAGAATGATATTCGTTTAGAGATAGTTGACCGTGATATTAGTACGACTCTCCATCGCCTAGTAACCAAAGTTTCATTTTGGCAGAAAATAAAAATATTTTCTGGCTTGATTGCTGGGATATTTATAGGGGAGGAGGTTGACCGCGATCAGATTGAAAATTTAAAAAAAGGCGATATGCTTCATTCCGTCATAGAGGAATTTGGAGAGTCTCTTCCGCAAATCAAGAAAGTCTTGATTGACGAACGAGATGAATTTATGACTGGAAAGTTGTCAATGTTGACCATGTCAGAAAATTCTCCAAAAAATATTCTAGCAATTGTGGGGGCAGGGCACCTTGTGGGTATGATTCCAGGTTTTGCTAAACCCCCGGGTGAAACTCGGATGAATGAACTGATTGAAAAGCCTCAACCTAGTCGGATTGGATATTTTATTGGATGGGGGATTTGTATTTTTATACTTGGGATGTTTACTGTTGGTTACCAGCAATCCCCGGAACTTGGTTGGAGTTTAGTGGTTACATGGGTTTTGATAAATGGTGGGTTTAGTGCTTTGGGTGCTGCTCTAGCATTAGCACATCCAGTTTCAATTCTTACAGCTTTTTTGGCTGCGCCGTTGACTTCTCTCAATCCTACTATTGGGGCTGGTATGGTGGTAGGACTTGTCGAATCTTATTTACGAAAACCTAAGGTTACAGACTTTGAACGATTACGGGATGACATCGCATCATTTCCCATGTGGTGGAAAAATGGGGTGGTTAGAGTGCTTCTCGTTTTTTTCTTTGCGAATGTTGGGTCAGCTGTTGGGACTTATACTGCTGGGGCTTCTATCATCCAGCAAATATTGAATTGAAAGTGATCACTTTTAATTGATTAGCACTCATTTTTTGCCACAGATAAAATTTGAAAATCAATAATGGTGGATATTTATAGAAAACATGTTTGTTCTTATACTCTATGCATGTCATGAATGATGGCTTAAATATTCAGATTGGATATTCTCGTGAAGATTGGGAACGTCACTATGATGAAAAAGATTTGCGCTGGGATCTTGATGAAGTAGCTCCTCCGTTTGTTCACTTGTGGGAGAAAAGAGATATTCCTCCTTGCAGAGCGATTATTCCAGGATGCGGTGCTGGCCACGAGGTCATGTTTTTAGCAGAAAAAGGATTCGAGGTGACGGCCGTTGACTATAGTCATGGGGCTGTTAGATTGCTTGAAAGAACTTATGAAAAAAACAGTTTTTTAGGTAAAGTGTTGCACCAAGATTTCTTTACATTGGGCAGTAAGTATGACGAAACTTTCGAGTTGATGCTGGAACATACTTTTTTTTGCGCGATCAGTCCAGATATGCGGCAAGACTATGTTGAAACTGCAAATAGAATACTAAAGCCAGGTGGGAGCCTGATAGGTTTATTTTACGAAACAAATGAATCCGGTGGTCCACCCTTTAATACCCGCAGAGAGGATATAACGGAACTTTTTTCAGGCTCATTTTTAATTGAATCTTTAAGTAAGACACCCCACTCAGTTGAGCAAAGACGGGGAAAGGAATGGTTAGCGATTTTTAAAAAAAAATAATACCGAATTTCGATTAACTAAAGTCAAAATAATTTAAGAATTTGTTTGTTATGAATAAATCTAAAAATACATATTCTGGAATTTTTCGTGATGGGGGGGCGGGTAGTTTAGCTAAGAAAAGGTACCGTGCCAGGCGAAAAAGACTTCTAAGTAGAGAAAATATATTGATGGCCATTACAGGCGTGCCATACGGACCTGGGCAAGAAACAGTATGGGCATATGCTCATTGTCCAACCTATCAGGAGCCTGCAATAATGTATTTGACAGGAATCAATCAATCTAATGTCATACTTTTGTTGGATCCATATTCTTTTGAATCTGATGAAATAATATTTGTTAGCAAGAAGGACTTGTCTAAGGAGTTCTGGGAAGGCATTCGTTTTGGCGTAGGAGACACCAAAAGTATTAGAGAAGTTCGGCGGGTTACAGGAATAAAAGATGTTCGTGATATTGATGATTTTGATGCAGTCCTTAAGGATCGACTCAAGAAACAAAGAAAGAAAACATTAGGAACGCTATGGATGGAAGGAACGCAAGAAAAAAAAATAGTAGAAATTAAAAATGATCATAACTGGAAGTTTAAAAATAGGTTGGCGCGATGCTTGCGTTTGCGTGGATACCCGCCGTTATTACAGAATATAATGAAAAATCATTTTGAACTTCGTCTTCCCCTTGACACTTACGATGTCAATAATACTCTTTTGGCTGAAAAAATAACGGGGAAATCCTTTGTTGAAACGCTCAAAAACTTTTCTTCCTTTAAAAGTGAATATCAGGTTCAGGGTTTTCTTGAGGGAAGAATGTTGGAGGAATCACCATATGGTCTTAGCTTCCCTTCAATCATAGCATCTGGTTCTAACGCTACAGTACTGCACTACATGAAAAATGATGATTGGTTTAGCAAGAGTGAAATGGTTTTAATGGACTTTGGTGTGCGTTGGATGACAATGCACGCAGATATTAGTCGAACCGTGCCTGCATCTGGTAAGTTTAATCCCATGCAAAAAATGTTGTATAAAATTGTTTTAAAAGCTCAACTGAAAGTCCAGAGAATTGCCTGTAAAGGTGTTACTGTAAATGAACTCAATGATTGTTGTTGGAATTCTATGAATAGAGATCTTGAGGAAGTTTTTAAAAGTGCCGGCGGGAAATTTAAATTGCGATATAAAGATCGCCCGCATGGAGTCAGTCACCTGATGGGAGAACAGGAGCACGATGGCGATCCATTTCGAAATTATCTTAGCGAGCCCATGCAAGAAGGTTGGTTGATTAGTAATGAACCTGGGTTGTATGGTTCTTTTAAGATTCGCATTAATGGAAAAACCTACGATGAGGAGATAGGGATTAGAATTGAAGATAATTTGCTCATTACAAAAACGGGCTGTGAAAATCTTTCGAGGTTGATACCTAAGACAGTTGGGCAGATTGAAAAGTTAATGGCAGCTAAAATCGATTAAATAGTAAGTTGTTATATTTTCTTGAGGATTTCAACTACTTCTTCGATATGGCCTTTAACTTTCACCTTTGGAATGATTTTTTTTACTGTACCGGCTTTGTCAATAACAAAGGTGGATCGTACGATCCCCATGAAGGTTTTTCCGTATAGTTTCTTTTCCTGCCATACGCCGTATTTCGTGCAAATTTTTTTATTTTCATCTGCTATTAATTCAAAGGGGAGGTTATATTTGTCGATAAATTTTCGGTGTCGCTCTGGCGAATCTACACTGACACCAAGTATTATGGTGTTCTTGAATTCCTTAAACTGATCCCTGAAGTCACAGGCTTCCGTTGTGCATCCTGGGGTCATGTCCTTTGGGTAAAAATATAGTACAACCTTTTTCTTTCCTCTAAATGAGCTTAGTTTTATTGGTTTCCCGTCTTGATTTTTTCCTGAAAAATCAGGAGCTTTATTTTCTTCTTTTACCATCACGTATTTTTTAAATAGTTTTGTAAATGCTATTCGATTGTTGAAAGCATAGAATCTACTTTTTTAGTCAAACCGTTTATTAATTTCATGATTTCTTCTCCCGAGGAGCGTGGGTTCCAGATTGTTCTTGCTTCGCCAAGAAGGTTCCCAAGATCTTCAAATAACTGTTTTGTTGGTTTTTTTTCGCTTTCGCATAAGCTTTCAAAACGACCGACTGCGCGAGCGAGTTTTCCATCCGCCTGAAATCCTGCTGTCGATTTATCCTGAAGACCTTCGGTTTGTTCCATAAGAGCCCATAGCCCACCTCGGTTCATTATTACATCTAGATCGCCCCTTAGTTGTACCGTAGCATTTTGGCAAGGATGACTCTCTGACGATGCAATAGCAGGAAATATAATGGGAAACAGTATTAGTATTGTGAGGAATGTTTTTGGAAAACTTATGGGTTTCATGGTTTTTAGGTTTTTTAAACTCAACATAAGTATTACCCTCAAAAAAGAATTTAAAAATTGAAGCAGTCTATACTTTATATAGTGAATAATATAGCAAGAAGACACTTAATGGATTGGTCATATGTATCAATATAAAATCATAATGTCAAACAAGTGATCTTAGGAGAACTTTCTGGAGGGGCTACTAATACTTATCTAAAATTGCTTGGTTTCTATTTGGTTAATTCTTGATACTCGTTTATTTCTCGCAAGACCTCGAACGTTGGATTAGTCCTAATGGAAGTTTTTACGGAGGGATTCATTTTAATTGCTATGGCAATATTTTTAAGACCTTTACCACGGTTATTACTTTTGACATAGGCTTGTGCAAGAAGGATTCGGTGGGCCAGAATATCCTCATGGTGGGGGTGCGATAACAAAAGACGCTCTAAAATAGATATAGCTTTCCCGTAATTGCCACTATTATAATAGGCGGTTGCTGTATTCAACATTGTGGGTAAGTGGTTTGGTCTGATTCTAGATGCCAAACTATATATGGCGATTGCACGCTTATACATTTTATATTGCGCGAATAGTTCTCCTTTCCGGTTTAAAGCAACGTTTGGATTTATAAACACCTCAGTTGGTAGAAGTGGGGTGGTGTTAGGTATGACCTTTTCTGGTAGTTCGTCGAGAGTTCGTCGTGCTATTCCATTAGGATCGGAGAGCTTTAACACCTTTTTATAATATGTGCGCGCTTCGGATATATTGCCTCGCAAAACTTCTATATCGCCTAACTCTTGATAGCCTTTTGCGGTAATAATATCGGTTCCCCCTACAATTGAAATCATTTCTTTAATTGTCTTTTCAGTTGTATTGATGCGTAAGAGAAAACTAGTCAAACCGATCAGTATTTCCTTAGTTTGCAAATCGTCAGGTTTTAATTTTGCTGCGGTTTCGATTTCTATAAGAGCAAGTCCATAGTCCCCTGACTGGTAATATGATTTTGACCGCCCAACATGATAATCATGAGGAATGATTTTGAGAGGAAGCTTATCCAGCGCATTGTTTTTTACATACTCTAGTAACAATTTGGCGGACTGAATTTTAGGGTGTTCTTTTTGTATTTGAAGAACCTTTACTATTTGTTGATTTGCAAGGGTTGCTTTTTTTTGTGCTGCGTAAATGTAAGCCAATTGATATGCAGAGTCGACATCGCTTGTGTCAATTGAAAGAGCTTTCAGGAAGGC
>JAPYPK010000040.1 GCA_029937655.1 Nitrospinaceae bacterium | reverse complement strand
CAATTGCATCAGGTGCTATTGGTGGGGATCTAACCTTATTAACCGATGCTGACCAAACAATTTCCAATGCGATTACCTTAGGTGGAAGCGGAGCAGAACTTAGTATTACAGTCGACAATGCTAATTCGTTGACAATTCAGGCAGCTCTAACAACCAATGCGGGAGCGATTACATTATCGGCTGATGACGATGTAATTTTTACTGCCGCGGGTGATTTAACAACTGCTAATGGAAATATAACAGTCTCAGCAGATGATGACTCTACATCTGATGCAGCATCCGGAGGAGCGCTGACAATGGTAGATGGAACAGTCTTTAATAGTAGTTCCGGAACCATTACGGCTTCAGCTGATGAGGATATAACCATTGGCCAAATGACCACAACAAGCTCATCAACATCAGCAATAAAGCTAAGCTCCGTTAGTTCTAATATTCTTGATGGAGACACCGATGGCAGTAATGATCTTACCGCTGCCAGTGGAACAGTTTATATCGCAGATGCAGAACTATTTGGCAGTGCTAGTAATGCACTTGAAGTTTCTGCTTCTTCAACCAATACAAGTGGAGTAACAGTTGTAACTGTAACCAGCACTGCTGACACTACACTCAGTGGATCCACCGAAACAATTGGTGATGCCTCAATTGGTCAAACAGTTAGTATTGCAAGCGGGATGGATAAAAGTGTTTCAAAAACAATTCTCACACCGTCAGGAACAGCATCTAAGAATGTATCACAATCAATTAATACAGGATCTGCTGGGCCAGGGCCTATTGTCGTAGATGTATTTTCTGAAAGCTTCGAACTAATTAAAGTAGAAGGAGGAAGTCCAGACCTGGCTTCCTCAATTGAGAAAATGGATAATGTTTGGTCTGGAGAATCTACAACTCCAGCCAACACATCAAACGGGCAAAGCTCCTCTACCGAGGAAGAAGATTAATAGATTAAAAATCTCCGTCTTTGATTCTAAACACATCGGGATTCTCTGGCTTTTCTATGTATGAAAGAGTAAGCGCTATATTATCCCCAACTTTCCCGTCCTTGTTTTTGGGATTATTTAATAATAAACGTGCCGCCCTGCCCTTTTGATCTTTACCTTGAAAAACCAAGATAGTCCCTTCTCCAAGCTGAGCATTTAAAGCAAATCCATTTTTACGATATCTTTTCTGAGCAAAATAATTTCGTAATTGATTTGCAGTCGAAACAACTTTCTCAGCTTTAGGTTTCTTCTCAACGGACCTTCCCCAAATAACATTTACATGAATTAATTTTTTCGACTTATATCCAAGGATATAAAAAACCTTAGAGGATCCACTCCCAGCTAACAAGTCTTTAACATTTATGGAAAGAGTAATTGTTTTTTCGTTAGAATTCACAACACGAGAAACACCCTTACCTTTAATTTTAAAATCTTTTTTAACTGCCTTGAGCACAGCGCTTTCATTAAACCCAAACTTTGCAGAACGAAAACCATCAATATTAGCCCATTCTTGAGAAGTACCGGTGTCAATAGATTTGGCTGCTTCCGCCACTGTTAAAAATAAAGTTAAGCTAAATATAAATAAAGCAACCTCCAATAATTGTTTTATTGATTTGACTCTAGGCATCGACATCTTCTCCTGTGGTATAAAAAAATATATTTTATAAAGTCTACAAAAAATAAACCTGCAACCAACTAATCTTTTACTTCACTAAAGGAATTTCCTTTTCTCCTGCATCGTAAAACTCCTTCAATATTTCTTCCTGAGTCTCACGATCCACGGCCGCATATATACGAATCACATCAAATTGCCTGGTTTGCTGGGTGCGAATCAACTGCATACGCATAAGCTCTAAAATGGCTAAAAAAGTAACTATCACTTCTTGCTTTGTATTAAGAGTCGTAAAAAATGAATCGAAGGTAACGCTCTCAGACGCATTTAATATTTCTAAAATACCACCAATACGATCAGAAACCGAAAGAGTAGTAACCTTAATCTCATAATTTTTTTTGAAAGATTTTTCTTTGAGAACCTTTTGAAATGCGGTTAACAGATCGAATACGTTAGCCTCAATCAACAATTCTTGTTCAGAGTTGTCCAACACGACTTCACCAGTGCGGGTAAATAGTTGTTGCTGGTTATATTCCTTTTGCCTCAACTCAAATGCCGCTTCCTTATAACGCTGATATTCAAGCAGGCGACGCACCAGTTCTGCACGCGGATCCTCTCCTGCAGCGGCTAATGCATCCTCTTCGGTTTCCGGAGTTGGAAGAAGTGTTCTGGATTTTATTTTTGCAAGCTCAGCAGCCATGACCAAGTACTCACCTACCATTTCCAAGTTTATTTCACTTAAAAGGTCAAGGTAGGTCAAATATTGTCTGGTGACTTCTGCAATGGGAATGTCATAGACATCCATTTTCTGCTCTTTAATAAGATGGAGCAGCAGATCTAAAGGGCCTTCAAAAACATCTAGGTTACATTGATAGTTCATAAAATCACATCACTCATATAAGTGAGAAAAAATTATCATCTAAAGCGCCTAATTGAAATTATAATTTTTCATGAAATCAAACCAAAAAATCACAAGTCACCCCAACGATTTTGAAGAATAGAAATCGCAGCAAGAGGAGCCGTAACTGTTCTTAACAAACGTGGCCCTAGTGAAACTGACTGAAACCCATATTTTCTTGAAATCTCAACTTCCGTAGAGGAAAAACCTCCTTCAGGCCCAATAAGAATCGCTACAGAATTAAGTTGATCGCTATGTAACAAATCCTTAATCCGTAGTGATAGTTCTTCTTCCCAAAAAATAAGCTTTAGATCGGATTCACGATTAACAAGGCAAAAATCTTTAACTGTGGTTGATTTAGGTCCAATATCAGGAACTCTACTCCTTCCACATTGTTTGGATGCTTCTCTAGCAATTCTACTCCACCGATCTATTTTTTTCGCGGCATCCTCTGGAGATAATTTTGATATACATCGACTTGCACTAACTGGCACAACTTTATCAACTCCCAATTCAACTGACTTACGCACAATACCATCAAAACCGGTTCCCTTCACCATTCCCTGCCCTAGGCAGATCCTTAAGGGGGACTCACAATTACTCGCATCTTCTTTTAAAAAAATGGTACTTTCAATTCGATCCCGCCCAACAATCGTAAGGTTAACTGTATAACAATTACCTAGACCATCTAAAACTTGAATGCGATCTCCTCCTTTAAGGCGAAGCACCGTACGAATATGTGGTACGTCAGCACCTCGTATGATTACTTTATCATCTGTAATATTTTCAGGTGCAGTGAAAAACCGGTGCATATTTAATTTGCAATTTCAAGGGGTTCTATCACAAGTAGTTCTGACAAACTAGTGATTTGGTAGTGTGGGGTAATATTTTCGACTAATTCAGAGAGACCGCGATTCAACCAAGCTGTCTGCATTCCTACCGACTGAGCCCCCATCACATCAGTTTTCAAGTCATCGCCAACAAAAAGAATATTTTCTGCCTCTAAATTTAACCTTGAAATCGCTGCATTGAAGATAGATGGATGAGGTTTACGATAAGGTGTACTTGAAGAAAAAATTGCAAACTCAAAATATGTACTTAATCCTGTCCGACACAACTCCTCCTCTTTAATAAATTGAGGGTTAGTGGTATTGGATATGATACCCATGCGTATTCCTGATTCTTTGAAGTATTTCAAGGTGCTCATCACATCAGGGTAAACCCGCCTGACGCCATGAATAACTTTATAATAAACCGTTAATATATCTTTCCAAGAGGATCTTTTCTCAATCTCAATACCATGTTTAAAAAACAGATACCGCAAAACTGTTTCAAAATTTGCTTCCCGGTGAGTTTGACGTGATTCTTTAATCAACCCATAAAAAAGGTCTTGGTACTCACTAAAAATTAATTCAAATTCTGGCAATTTAACATCTTTTTCTTTTAAAAAATTCATCAACTCTAAAAACGCCACCCGGTCATCCTCACGAACCAAATCAACCAGAGTGTAAGCCCAATCAAACAATATCGCTTTATATGGAAAGTTCAATAGAAGGATGTTCTTTCAAAAATTGAGTACGCAGTAGGACATAGCATCATACCAAATAACTATTTGACAAATAAAGGACTATAGTATGAAAGTCCAATATAAAAAATTATACGGCTAAATTGATTTTATAATAGAATGAATTTAATTATTTCTAATCAAAGTATTAGGATAAGACATAGATCTATAAAAAATAATCCCCGGAGCTAACGTAGGCTTTATTTTGCACGGATGACAATTCCATTGATCATTACTTTATATTTCATGGACATATGTCGCTAAAGAACTAAGTTAATATCACAACAGATAAAGATTCTTCATTTAAATCAAAATGAGTGAGACGAAAATTTAAATTACTATTAGATTCTCTAAAATATTCTCAGTGTGACAAAGAACATCTGGGTTTCATATGCCTGGCTAAGCGCGTAAATTGTAAAAAAATGAATAGAAAAAACCTAACATTTACTCTTACGATCATTTTTTTGTTATTTTTTGGTAGCCCTTCAATTGCCGTGATTGATGAATACCAAGATGCTGTGGACGCTTACAATAGAGCAGATTATAAAACTTCGTACCAGTTAATGATTCCATTGGCTGACAAAGGATTTGCTCAAGCTCAATACAACTTAGGGGTAATGTACGAAAAGGGGAATGGGGTCAAGCAAAATCACAGAAAAGCAAAGAAATGGTTTAGTCTTGCGGCGGACCAAGATCATGCAAAAGCAGTAGAAAAATTAAATTCACTCTCAAAGAAAAAGGTTATAAATAAATCGAAAGATACTCCTAAAGGGTTGGTTGATAATTCTTTTAACCTAAATGCTGAGAATTTTCAAGATGGACTAAATCCATTGAACAAGGATGATTATAAGACCGCGCATCAGTTGCTTTTACAGTTAGCAGAACAAGGTATTGCTAAAGACCAGTACAACCTGGGACTGATGTACGCGAAAGGAAAGGGTGTTGTAAAAGATTATAGTAAAGCGATTAAATGGTGGACGCTTGCTGCAGAACAAGGCAATGGAAAAGCCCAAACCAATTTAGGGTGGGTGTATGAGAAAGGGAAAGGTGTACCAATAGATGTTGAAAAAGCAACGAAATGGTATCAACTTGCCTCAGACCAAGGGATTGCTAAAGCACAAGAAAAATTAAATTTGTTCTCAAAGGAAAAGATAGAAAATAAAACGCAAGATTCTCCTAAAGGGTTGACTGACAATTCATTTTATTTAAATGCTAAAAATTTTCAAGACGGACTAAATGCATTTAATAAGGAAGATTTTGAGAGTGCACATCAGTTGTTTTTACAGCTCGCGGAACAAGGTGTTTCTAAAGCTCAGTACAACCTGGGACTGATGTACGCTAAAGGAAAGGGTGTTGTAAAGGATGATAGTAAAGCGATTAAGTGGTGGACCCTTGCTGCAGAACAAGGAGATGGCAAAGCCCAAACCAATTTGGGGTGGGTGTATGAAAAAGGGAAAGGTGTACCAATAGATGCTCAAAAAGCAGCGAAGTGGTATCAACTTGCCGCAGACCAAGGGATTGCTAAAGCGCAAGAAAAACTAGATCTAGTTTTAAATAAAAAAAAGGGGGATTTGCAAGAAAACACAGTTAGCTCTAACGTTAATCCTGCAGGACCGGATACCAGTAGCACTTTTTCTCAGGGAGATGCTTTTGATGGGGCGCGTTACAGTGAGGAAACATCTACTGGAGTCGGCGATTATATCAATGATTCAGATCATTTTCATACTGCTTTAAATGCATTCAATAAAAATGAATTTGACATCGCATATCAATTATTTTTTGAGCTTGCAGATAAAGGTGTTGCGGAGGCACAAATTAATTTAGGGATGATGTTTGAGAATGGACAAGGAGTTTCGCAGGATTTTAAGGAAGCAGTCCGGTGGTATCGACTTGCAGCAGACCAGGGCCTCACCAAAGCCCAAGAAAAATTAAACTTTCTTCTCAAAAACAAACCGCGGGAAAACCCACAATCAAGCTTCATGGAGTCCGAGAACAATCCTGCCAATATCACCTCTGATGACACCCGTAATGACTTAAGCGCATCGGATAGTTTTCATACTGCTTTAAATGCATTCAATAAAAATGAATTTGACATCGCATATCAATTATTTTTTGAGCTTGCAGATAAAGGTGTTGCGGAGGCACAAATTAATTTAGGGATGATGTTTGAGAATGGACAAGGAGTTTCGCAGGATTTTAAGGAAGCAGTCAGATGGTATCGTCTGGCAGCTGACCAAGAACTTACTAAAGCACAATATAATCTAGGTTTGATGTACGCCCAAGGGAAAGGTGTAGATAAAGACCCTATACAAGCAAGCAAGTGGTACCGTCTTGCGGCGGACCAAGGTTTAATTCAAGCGCAAACCACCTTAGCGTCAATGTATTATGAAGGGGATGGAGTTTTAAAAAATTACGAGGCGGCTAGTAAGTTGTATCGCCTTGCCGCAGAACAGGGGGATGCTGATGCCCAATATAAGCTGGGGTTAATGTATTCCAATGGGGAAGGAATTTCACAGGACAACAAAGAAGCAACGAAGTGGTTCCAGCTTGCTGTAAAGCAAGGTAATACGTTAGCGCAGGAGAAATTGGATGAGATACTAAATCAAAAAAGCTTGTGGAAAAAGATTAAAGATATATTTTGAATATGCTAGGTGAAATTTCTTCAATACCAGCCTAACATTTATAAACCTCTACGACTAAAGTTTAATAAACTCTCACCTTACAATATCTATTCCCGTCTCTAAATCATTATCTAAACCATCACTGGCCTCTATTTTACTATTAACCCCATCAATCCCATTTCCCTGTTTTTTACGGTGTGATGTAAGGCTACCCATAAACGCATCGTGGCATTTATGACAAATCCACCCTTCACCTGAAAAAATCCAGCACTCACCTTCCACCCAATCTTGGGCATCTTCTTCACTATTAAAATATTCTCCCTTTTGAATACAATCTGAAGCAATTTTCGAAATACACTCCACAGCATATTTTTTTCTCATTTTTATAATATATATTGTAAAGGTTTAATCTATTTATTTTAATAGCATAGACGAGATATCCTTAGATCCAAAAAAAAACAATCCAACTATTCAGCCTGCTCAGGTTTGGGGAAAACCTTAAAAGAAATTTGAGAGTAATCTACCAGTCAGTCTTAGGACTAGATTTTGATAGTTTACGAAGTTCCTGAACTTCTTTACCACTAATACCCAGAAAGTATAGAATAAGTTCTAAGTTTGACTGGTTGATTCCAGCATTAGCATGTTTCTGCACAATTGATTTAGCGTTAAATGCGATACCAAGCCCTGCTCTTGCTAACATATGAATATCATTAGCCCCGTCGCCAACGGCAACAACTTGCTTTAACGAAAACCCTTCCTTTTTTGCAATTGATACAAGAGCACGTTCCTTAGCTCGGGCATCTATAATATCCCCAACAACCCGACCAGAAAGTTTTCCATCTATTATTTCCAGTTGGTTGGAAATTCCATAGTCCAGTTTATAATTACTTTTAATACGGTCTATGAAAAACTGGAACCCGCCACTTACGATTCCAATACGATAACCTAAATACTGTAAAATGCGGACAAGATCTTCGGCGCCAGGAGTAATAGGAATTCGTTCATATAGTTCTTCTAGTTTTAAAACAGAAAGCCCTGCAAGTAATTTTACTCGCTCACAAAGGGCAACATTGAAATCAAGGTCGCCGTTCATAGCGCGTTGTGTGATTTCTTTCATGCGATTACCTACGCCTGCTATTTTACCAAGTTCATCTATTATTTCACATTGCAGAAAAGTCATATCAGCATCAAATACGATCAATCTTTTATTACGTCGAAACATCGTATCCTCTTGCACCGCAATATCGACTGAAAATTTTACCTTAAACTTAACTAAGGCATTTAATATGTCTACCGTAGAGTAATCTTCTTTACTTCCTATAACTACCTCGATCACATGATGGTCACTGTAATCCAATTGTTCGATACGAAGAATATTAATATCACGACTAGAGAACGTTCGGGTAAGGTGATGAAACACTGCTGATGAGAGACTGGATCCAAGTAATGTAACTACAGAGCGATACTTATATGGGGCTTCCGGGCGAAGTCCCTTTTCCCAAGGAAGAATCTGCAAGGCAATACCATTTCTAATCGCCCATTCATCTAAAGATCCCTGTAATCCTGAAATAGAATTAGACTTCCTACTACCTAGCAATAAGGACAAGTTAAGAAGCCCATTAAAAACGAATTGCTTTATATCAAGCACATCCCAATCAAAAGCAACAACGGACTCTAAAACCTCAGCTAGAATACCTGGTCGGTCAGTACTTGAAATTTGTATATGAATTTGACAGGGGTTTTCATCTTCCTGCATAGTTTAACCTTGGGGATTATAGCGCCAACCATCCATTTTTTTACAAGTCCAACCATCGTGAACCTGAAAAGTAGAAAGATCATTAAGAGTTTTTGAATTAAATAAATCGTAAATACCCAGACCTTTTATCAGGTTATTTTTGAGATGAAGACGTTTAAGCTTGGTGAGAAACTTTGATTTTGAAAGAAAAGTCAATCCTTCGTCAGTAATACCATTTTGATTCAGATTCAAGTACTGAACATTCTTTAGCAAGTCACATTCGGCTAACTCAATCAAACCAACATCGCCCAATTGATTGTCTGCTAAATCCAACCACGAAACATCTACCATTCTTACAGAAGACCATAAGTAACGAGCAGACTCAGGGGTTAAGGGAATCCCGCTGGCCATCAACTGGTTTCCCCTTAAACGGCCTTCATAAATATCTTCAGCGTTATGAATTTCAGTTTTATTCATCAAAGATAAAGTCATTTTTAAAATAATCGTTTTAACTTAAAACAAAGAATATCGCAAGTTTGCTCGCAACTCACCTTCAAATAGCTTTTGATTTGAAAACGTACCGACTTCCCTTCAGCTCATCAGGTAAATAATCCTGTGCTACCTTATTATCAGGATAGTCGTGAGGGTATTTATAGTCCTTGCCATAACCGTATTTAGCTTTAGCATCGCTATAATGGGTATCTTTTAAGTGCTCTGGCACTGGAAAAGATTTTCCTTTTTGCTGAATATCATTCAAAGCTTTATCAACCGCAACAATAGCTGAATTATCTTTGGGAGCTTGGGCTATATAAATTACGGCCTGCGCAAGAGGTATTCGTGCTTCGGGCCACCCTAGTTTTTCACATGAATCTGCAGCGGCATTGGCAACAATAAGAGCCATTGGATCTGCATTCCCGACATCCTCTGCTGCAGTGACAATCAATCGCCGGGCGATAAAACGAGGGTTTTCACCACCGCTAATCATTTTTGCCAACCAATAAATCGCAGCATCTGAATCCGATCCACGCATACTTTTTTGAAATGCTGAAGCATGGTCATAATGCTCAGTACCTCCTTTATCATATAAAACAGAAGTCGACTGAATTATTCCCTTAATATCTTGAATACTAACTGGCCGAGTCTCTTTTTCACCAGCAAAAGAAAAGTCACGGGCTGCCTCCAATAAATTAAGTGCTTTGCGTGCATCTCCATTTGCATAGCATATGATCAAGTCACGTGCATCAAAATCAATCTCAAATAAATCATCCCCTAATCCGCACTCCCTATCAACCAATCCCCGCTCAAGTAAGGATCTCATATCATTTTTAGATAGTGGTTCCAGGCGAAATACTTGGCATCTAGAACGCAAAGCTGGAATGACCTCAAATGATGGGTTTTCGGTCGTAGATCCAATAAGACGAATTGTTCCATTCTCCACATGAGGCAAAACCGAATCCTGCTGGGACTTATTAAGACGATGAATTTCGTCAATAAATAACACCGAACCACGCTTTGAGAGATTCCATGTTTTTTTTGCCTGAAGGATAACTTTTCTAATTTCAGACACGCCTGCGTTTACAGCACTGATTTCATGAAATTCGTTTTCTGAGATACTGGCAACAAGACGGGCAATTGTGGTTTTCCCTGTACCCGGTGGCCCCCATAATATAAACGAAAAATTTGATTTTCCTGTAATGAGTTTAAGTAATGGTTTTCCTTCTCCAATAAGCTTTTCCTGACCAAGCAAATCTACTAATTTACGGGGTCTCATGCGGTCAGCAAGTGGTGCTGGCGGAAAGTCCTTTTCTTTATCTTGAAATTCAGGAAAAAGTTCCATTAGATTTTCTATCGAAATAAAATTCAAGCACAGATTAAATACTTATCCCTGCTTTCCTTAACTCTTCACCCAGTCAACAACCATAAAATCCATCCACCTATAATCTCCCCAGGGAGTAGGTTTCTTAGAAATGTATCCCATGTGGCCACCATATGTAGGAGTATTAAGTTCTATAGCGCTACTCATACGAACTGATTTAAAAATAGTTGGCTCGACAAAAGGGTCATCCATCGCACAAAGAATAGTAGTCGGCACAACAATATCTTCTAAATAATTTTTTGCGCTGCAATCTGAGTAATAATCCTCCGAATTTTTGTAGCCAGCCACAGGTGCTGTATAAGCCTCATCAAACTCAAGAATTGTACTTTTATTTGGAGCAGTAAATGCATCTGGGAAACATTCACCCATGGCCTCTACCTGCAAATTAATCTCCCTCATATAATAATTATTAAACACCCTACCCCAGTTGGTTTTCGACAAAAAATAACTCGCCCTTTTTAAATCAATTGGCGGATTAACAGCAATTGCCCTACGAATTCCTGTGTTTTTTTGATTCTTCTCACCAAGAAGCTTCAAAAGAATATTCCCGCTCAATGAAAAGCCCACAACATCAATCGCAGTATTCGGATGAATTTTCGCAATATAATTGACGGTCTTACCCAAGTCATCACTACTCCCACCATTCCACAATCGATCACTCAAGCCCATACCAAGCCCACTACCAAGTTGGTTCATCATGAACACAGTAAATCCACGAATCCAGAGTTTCCGAGCAATACGACGCATATAACTTGCTTCAGAACAACCGCCCATCCCATGAGCCAGAAGAACTACAGTGGCCTCAGGATTATTCGATGGTAATTCAAAAAGTACCAATTTTGCATTGTGATCAATTAATACTTTATGAAGTTTACATTCCGGAAAGTCGGTATTTCCAGAAACTATGGCCCCTAGAATAGTTTGAGTATATTTATTCCGAAGTAAAACTTTAGGTTTAAATGAGTAATGATTAGATGTCATGAATTTTTGAGAATTTTTTAAACTAATATCGTATCTAATAACAATGGAATAATCTCATTGTCTCCAAGTTGACACAACTTAAAAGGATTGCTAAATTTAAAAAATGATTACAAAAAACATGAAGACAATAAGGACAAGTACGTGCGCACACCAAATATTTTCATCATAACCAACTTAGCTTGGTTCATCATATTCTCAGCCCTCCCTTTTGAAACGCAAGCAATCAAAAAGGAAAACCTTAAATCCCAGCGCTATTACTCTGATGGAATACAACTAAGCCGTGCTAAGTATTGGAGAGAAGCCGCTGATGAATTTCGGAAAGCTATTGAAGTTGATCCAGATCACAAATTGGCCTACGCAAACCTTGGAGTCACTCTAAGTCAACTAGGAGATCACAAAAAAGCTCTACTTGCTTTCGACCAAGCGATAGCACTTGGGTATGACCATGCCCTAATTCGCTACAATAGAGGCCTTTCTTTTGCCAAGTTAACTTTAATTGAAGAAGCAATTCAAGAACTTAAGTTGTCTCTAAAAATGGATCCCAGGAATGTCAAAGCAAATTATAACCTTGGACTTTTATATATAAAACAAAATAAATCGGATGACGCCCAAAAACAAGTCAACAAGCTTTATAAGAGAAACAATGATTTAGCTAAAAAGCTTTTCGACTCTATTCCACCCAAATATAAGATCATGTCTGTGGACAATGGCGGTTCGATCAAAGGCAGGGTTAGCATGATCGGTAAAGTTCCTAGCCCAAGGTTTTTTCCACTCATCGCATCACCCAACCTTGGATACTGTAACCGTATTTCAGATGGGAAAGGCCATCGGATTTTATTTGATTTTACTGTATCAGAATCTCGCGGACTTAAAGACACTGTAGTCAAGTTAATTGGCATAGAAAAAGGGAAACCGTTTCTAAATAAAATCCAAAAAATGGTAATGAGACGTTGTCATACGCCAAAGTATGTCATTGGTGCTCGTAATGGAGAAACACTACTTCTGGAAAACACTGACCCCATAAGACATGAAGTTGTCGCATATGAATTTACTGCCCGAGGAGTCAATCAAAGAAGCCATCGCCCCGTGGATGCCAACACTTCCCAAGTGAGAGATATTTTTGTAAAAGATGACACTGAAAATTTTTTAATCAAATGTAACCTACATCCATTTTTGCAATCTCGCGGGATGATAGTCGACAACCCATATTATGCTGTCACAGATGAAGAAGGCAATTTTTCGATCAAGGCTATTCCGCCTGGCACTTATAAGGTGATTGCCTGGCACCCTTTTATACCCAATCAAATTGGAACAATAACAATCAAACCCGAAAAGCAGTCAACTCTAAATTTTGAATTTGACGGGGAAAATGTACAACGAAAGATATACAACGATGATTGGCAAGGCTATCGCTTTGCACCCGTTTACGATAGCAAAGAAAATTTTTATGGAGGGGCTAGAATTGATGACCCAATAGAGATCCT